>DATMJF010000381.1:0-6364 GCA_035554455.1 Rummeliibacillus sp. | reverse complement strand
ATACGCATTACATTATCAGGATTCGGGTGCCATCTGGCGTTTAAGCTCTTTCTTATTAGAGCATATACCATTTCAACATGAAAATCTTGTATTTTGTTGTATCGGTTCGGATCGTTCCACAGGTGATGCATTAGGACCTCTAACTGGTAGTTTACTATCAAACTATATTTCATTTCCTTATAAGATTATTGGCTCCTTAGATCAACCGCTACATGCCTTAAATTTGAAGGAAACAGCAGACTCTCTTCAGGAACAATCTATTCCTCCATTTGTTGTTGCTATCGATGCTTGTCTAGGCGAACAACAACGTATTGGGGAAATTCTTTTTCAAACAGGTCCTCTATTACCTGGAAAGGCCGTAAAAAAAGAATTGCCACCAATTGGAGACGTCTCTATAAAGGGAATCGTCAATTTTGGTGGCTTTATGGAGCATACTATTTTACAAACAACAAGATTAAATGTGACTTATGAAATGAGTAATCGTATTGCCCGTGCACTTTACTTAGCTTGGCATCGCCATTCTTTAAAAAACATGCATGACCGTAACTACAATCGCCACCACTAAAATAGCTGGTAGTATATTGGCTACACGGATTTTCGTTAGTCCCATCATATTTAAACCAATTGCAATAATCATAGCACCACCTGTTGCAGTCAATTGTTGAACAAAGGTATCAAGTAATACATCTGGCACAATACTACTTATTTGTCCTGCAAACAAGGCAATAATTCCTTGATATAAAAACACGGAAACCGCACTTAATAGAACACCGATACCTAAAGTTGATGCTAAAAATATTGCTGTAAATCCATCGATTATTCCCTTTGTAATTAATACTGAATGATCATTTCGCAAACCACTATCAAGTGCACCAATAATAGCCATTGAACCAATAACAAAGATTAATGTACTTGTTATAAAGCCCTGGGCGATATCGCCATGATCGCCCTTTTCCCCTATTTTATGTTCCAACCATTTTCCAAATCGATTTAGCTGTAAATCCAAATCAATCCATTCCCCGATAATTGTACCTATCACTAGGCTAACAATAACCACTATAAAATTATTACTTGTAACACCCATTTGGATACCAAGTACTGTAACTGCAAGCCCAATTACTTGCATAACCGTTTCTTTCATTTTATCGGGTATCCCTTGCAAGAATCTCCCAATTATTGCTCCTATCGCAATTAGCAGTGCATTAATTATTGTTCCTAATAAGACCAACGAACGTCCTCTCAATCCTCTAGTAATTCTAATATGCGCTCTAAATCATCTTCAGAGAAAAATTCAATTTCAATCTTCCCTTTATTCTTTGTCTTTTTAATTAAAACATTCGTTCCAAAATAATCTCTTAATTGAGATTCCTTTTCTTCGATGAAAATGTCTCTATTCACCTTTTTATTTGTTTCACGTGGAACGTCCTCATTCAAAGAATGCACTAAGTCTTCTAATTGGCGGACATTAAGCTGTTGTTTCATTACTTTATCAGCTACAATTGGAATTTGTTTCTTATTTTTCAACCCTAATAATGTTCGACCGTGGCCCATTGTTAGTTTGCCTTCATTGACAAGCTTTTGTATTTCCTTTGGTAACGTTAATAGACGAACATGATTTGCAATATGAGGGCGGCTTTTACCAATTCGTTTAGACAATTCCTCTTGGGTCAAATTTAAATGTTCCATCAAACTATGATAAGCTTCAGCTTCTTCAATAGGTGTTAAATCTTCACGTTGGAGATTTTCTAAAATGGCTAATTCCATCATTTGCGAGTCGTTCAAATCACGGATAACAGCTGGCACCTCTGTTAAATTAGCTAACTTAGCCGCACGGAAACGTCTTTCACCCACAACGATTTCATATTTAGAATCTTTTCTGCGTAAAATTATAGGTTGTAAAATTCCATATTCTTTAATAGATTGTGCAAGTTCTTGCAATGCTTCTTCATCAAAGACTTTACGTGGTTGATATGGATTTACTCGAATATCTCTAATAGCAGTTTGCGTTACTTTATCTGCATCTAAAAGTCCTTGGTCTTGAAAAAGTGCACCGAGCCCTTTACCTAATCCTTTAGCCATTTTTAATCACCTCTCTAGCCAATTCTAAATAAACTTCAGCACCACGAGATTTACGATCATAAATAATAATTGGTTCACCATGACTTGGTGCTTCACTTAAACGAACATTTCTTGGCACAATTGTTTTATAAACTTTATCTTGGAAGTATTTTTTAACTTCATCAATTACTTGTAGTCCTAAATTTGTACGAGCATCTAGCATAGTTAGTAATACGCCATCAATCATTAGCTGATTATTTAAATGCTTTTGAACGAGACGTATAGTTGATAACAATTGGCTTAAGCCCTCTAATGCATAGTATTCACATTGTACAGGGATTAAGATTGCATCGGCAGCTGTTAATGAATTAATCGTTAACAATCCTAAAGATGGAGGGCAGTCGATAATAATATAATCATAGTCTTTCTTTATATCATCGATGGCATGTTTTAAACGAACTTCCCTAGAGATTGTTGATACTAACTCGATTTCTGCTCCTGCAAGTGCAATTGTCGCTGGCACAGTATATAAGTTTTCAATTTGTGTTTTGCAAATGGCAGTTTGAATTGGTTCATCATCAATTAGTACATCGTAAATACATTTATCTACTTCTCCTTTATTGATGCCCACACCACTTGTAGAGTTTCCTTGTGGATCCGTATCAATCAGTAATACTTTCTTTCCTAATGTAGCAAGGCACGCGCTTAAATTAACAGATGTTGTCGTCTTACCAACGCCGCCCTTTTGGTTTGCAATAGCAATTGTTCTTCCCATGGTGCACCTGCTTTCAGAAACATTTTAATCAAAACATATAACATACCTTTTCATACATTCTATCAAAAAAATGTTTTTTCGGCTCCATTTACTAGTCTAAATATAAATAAAAAACTCTTATTCTAGTTTTCTAGAGTAAGAGTTTTAATAAAAATGGTGCTATGCTTTCTTTTTTGGAATCTTTACTGTAATTTGATAGAACTCATCATGTTCTTCTTCTTCACTTTCTACATGAATCCCTGTTTTGTTCACCATTGATAAAGACTGGCGAATTGTATTGAGTGCAATTCGAACATCCTTACTAATTGCTTTGCGACGAGGTTTTGCCTTTTTAGGCTTTTCCTCAGGATTTAATATTTCATTGATTCGTTGTTCCAATTGTCTAACATTATAATCATGGTCAATTGTCTCTTGTAGCAACTGCAATTGTAATGCTTCGTCTTTTATTGGCACTAATGCACGTGCATGACGTTCAGAAATTTCTCGCTTTAAAATTGCTGTCTGAATTGTTTCAGGCAATTTTAATAGGCGCAATTTATTAGCAATAGTTGATTGACCCTTACCTAAACGTTGTGCAAGGGCCTCTTGTGTTAACTCATGCAATTCTAAAAGTCTTTGATAAGCTTGTGCTTCTTCAATTGATGTAAGTTCTTCACGTTGTAAGTTTTCAATTAGAGCGACTGAAGCAGTTTCCTTGTCATTCATTTCACGAATGATTGCAGGTACTTCCGTCCAGTTTAATGATTTCATCGCACGATATCGACGCTCACCTGCAATGATTTCATAATGATCATTCTCTAATTTACGTACGACAATTGGTTGAATTACGCCATGCGTATGTATAGTACGCGCTAATTCTTCAATCTTTGAATCATCAAAAATTGTTCGTGGTTGGTAGCGGTTTGGACTAATTTTCTCTATGGCAAGCTTCGCAACCGATTCCGTATTATCCACTTCGTTTTTTGAGGCGTTTTCTACTTTCTCACCACTTCCAAAAAAACGTGAAAAAGTACTTTTCATCCCTTGGCACCACCTTTAACGATATTTCTCTCCACACTCCATCTAAAGTTATTAAGTTATATTTTCTAGTTTGTGGAGATGACTATCTATCTATATATATTTACTAACATTATACAAAAAGTAAGTATGTCCATTTATCATTATAGTTACTTTCGATAAAAAACGGTAGATTCCTTTTTTCTGTTTCATGTGAAACATATACTAGTGAATTGGTGATTTGTTTGGTACACCTGGCTTACGCGGATATTTTTTTGGTGTATTTTTTATTTTTTCAAAGACGTAGATTGTACGTTCACTATTTTCAATTGGTAATGAGAATTCAAATTTCTCTACAAGCTTTGTACCGAGGGTTGAGATGGCCTTTTTGGAATCTTTTAATTCTTCTTCACCACTTGCTGCTTTCATCGCTACGAATCGTCCACCTGATTTTACAAGAGGAATACAAAGCTCCGATAAGACTGATAATCTTGCAACGGCACGTGCTGTTACCATATCAAATTGCTCGCGATACGTTGCATTTTGTCCAAAATCCTCTGCGCGAGAATGGACAAAATTCATATGCTCTAAATGTAATACATCACTTAAATAATTCAAAAATTGAATTCGTTTGTTCAATGAATCTACAATAGTAACTTTCAGATGTGGGAAGCAGATTTTAATAGGGATACTAGGAAATCCCGCTCCCGCTCCAACATCGCATAATGACTGTACTTGATTAAAGTCAATATAAAAAGCAGCACTAATAGAATCATAGAAATGCTTTAAATAAACAGATGGCTGATCAGTAATTGCTGTTAAATTCATCTTTTCATTCCATTCTACTAGTGTTTCAAAATAAGTATGGAATTGTTGAATTTGTTCCTCTGATAACTCAATTCCTTGTTCTTTTAAAGCTTGCACAAACTGTTCTTCGTTCATGATATTCCCCTTCCATTAGTGCTACTGGTGAGTTTTTTTAATTTGTTTTTAGTTATATCCAACTTTTGACGCTAGCTTCTGAACGAGCGCCCTAAGCTATTAGTTATATCCTGCTTCACTCGCCAGGCCCTCGAGGTCAAATAACCTTCCAGTTATGAGGCAAAATGCGTCTCTTCGTGGGAAGAACATTTGCTTGTCGGGTCTTGACGGGCGCGTTCAGCATTTAGCTATACTTTCGCAATTCTACCATGTTCAATATACACTAGTAAAATTGAAATGTCAGCAGGGTTAACGCCTGAAATACGTGAAGCTTGAGCCACCGATAAAGGACGAACTTCTTTTAGCTTTTCTTTTGCTTCTGTTGCAACACCTGAGATTGCATCATAATCAATATTCTCTGGTATTTTCTTGTCTTCCATTTTTTTGAGTTTTTCAACTTGTTGAAGGGCTTTTTCAATATACCCTTCATATTTTACTTGAATTTCAACTTGTTCTTGAACTTCTGCGTTCAATTCTACTGGTGATGGTGTTAAAGAAGCTACTAATTCATAGTTTACTTCAGGACGTTTTAATAAATCGGTTCCACGGATACCATCTTTTAATGGGCTACTGCCAACAGCTTGAATTGTAGCTTGTGTTTCTTCATTTGGTTTTAGGATGACATCATGTAAACGGGCAATTTCACCTTCTACTTGAGCTTTTTTCACAAGGAATTGATCATAGCGTTCTTTCGAAATTAATCCTGTTTGGAAAGAGCGTTCTGTTAAACGCATATCTGCATTATCATGACGTAATAATAAACGATATTCGGCACGAGATGTAAGTAAACGATAAGGTTCATTTGTACCTTTTGTGACTAAATCATCGATTAATACACCTATATAAGCATCGGCACGTCCTAGAATCATCTCTTTTTTACCAAGTGCTTTTGCAGCAGCATTTATACCTGCCATTAAACCTTGCCCCGCTGCTTCTTCATAACCAGAAGTACCATTAATTTGACCGGCTGTATATAGATTTTGAATACGTTTTGTTTCAAGTGTTGGCCATAATTGTGTTGGAACAATAGCGTCATATTCAATTGCATATCCAGCACGCATCATTTCTGCTTTTTCTAGACCTGGAATGGTTTCAAGCATTTGACGTTGAATATGTTCTGGAAGACTAGTTGATAAACCTTGAACATAAACTTCTTGTGTATTACGACCTTCTGGTTCCAAGAATAGTTGATGACGTGGTTTGTCGTTAAAGCGCACAATTTTTGTTTCGATTGATGGGCAGTAACGTGGGCCAGTACCAGTAATAACGCCTGTGAACATTGGTGATTTATCTAAGTTATCATTAATAATTTTGTGCGTTTCTAGACTTGTATATGTTAACCAGCATGGAATTTGATCTGTGATAAATTCAGTTGTTTCATAGCTGAATGCACGAGGTTCTGGATCCCCTGGTTGAATTTCAGTTTTACTGTAATCGATTGTTTTACTATTAACACGCGGTGGTGTACCTGTTTTAAAACGAACCATATCAAAGCCAAGTTCACGTAAGTTATCGGCAAGTTTGATTGATGGTTGTTGGTTATTAGGACCACTT
>DATMJF010000380.1:0-3893 GCA_035554455.1 Rummeliibacillus sp. | reverse complement strand
GCACAGCGCTCAGATTTGTTACTATTAGACGAACCAACAAATCATTTAGATATCGAACATCAAAGAAGATTGATGGATATGATTCGGCATGAAGTTGTACATAATGGTCTGACGGTTGTTTCTATTTTTCATGATATGAATTTAGCCTCACTCTATTGTGATCAGTTGATCTTACTTGAGGACGGACAAATTTATTCAGAAGGTGAACCACATGAAGTATTAAAGGAAAAACACATCAGGGATGTTTACCGTACGGAAGTGTCGAATTATCCACATCCAGTGCTGCCGAAGCCACAAATTACGTTAATACCGGAACTACATAAGGATATACAAAAGGCGACTTCTATTACAGCCGGGCAAATTAAAGTACGTGATGAGTTTGTTGAGTTGCAAACATCATTTCCATTAAAAACAGTATCATCTGCTGTTCATAATGCTGGATTTGGGTGGTTCCAAACGTTTATTAATCGTGCCGTAGATGCCAAATATATGTGTGAAGATGCGCATGAAGAATTAAAGCAATATTTAGAGAAATACGGTTTTTCACCTTCTAACACAGTGGCAATGATGACAGCCGTTGCCGCGAAGTATGTAGTTATTCGTGAGTTTTCTTCAACTATTGGTAGTATTGTTGTTGCAGTAACCGCAGGTGTTGGAAATGCGGTTGATGTATCAAAAGCCTATGAGCGTCCGGAAAAACCACATATAGGAACAATCAATACATGGGTTTTCATTAATGGTACTCTTACGGATGAAGCCTTTATGCAAGCGATGATTACGGCAACAGAAGCAAAAACGAAAGCATTAGCAATCGAAGATATAAGAGATACCATTTCAAATACGGTTGCTACTGGAACGTCAACAGATAGTGTGCTTATTGCTGCTACACAAAAAGAACCGTGCTTTGAATATGCAGGAACCATAACAGGAATCGGAAAGCTCATTGGTCACGGTGTATTTGAAACAACACGTATTGCATTACAAGAGTACAAACGTGCGAAAGGAATGCTATAACATGTTAGCACATTTAATTGCTTGCTCACTTGGGGTAATTCTTGATCGATTAATTGGAGATCCACCTAAAATGCCTCATCCTATAAGATGGATTGGTAATACAATTCAGTGGTTAACGAAACGATTAAACATTGGGAAGTTTCGTAAGATGAAGGGACTTTTACTTGTAATGATAGTTGTTGGTATCACCACAATTGTAACTTATTTAATTGTTATTGCGGCATATACAGTAGGAACGATTTTCGGTATTTTAGTTGAAAGTGTGATGATTGCTGTTGCACTTGCACAAAAGAGCTTACAACAAGCAGCAAATGATGTCTATACCCCGCTTGTAGAAGGAAATTTGAAAGAGGCCCGTGAGAAGCTATCTTGGATTGTTGGTCGAGATACCGATAAGCTCTCTGTGCCAGAAGTAACGAGAGGGGTTGTCGAAACGGTTTCCGAGAATACGAGTGATGGCGTAACAGCACCATTATTTTGGGCATTTCTCTTTGGAGCGACAGGAATTTGGCTGTACAAAGCAGTGAACACGCTCGACTCCATGGTTGCATATAAAAATGAAAAATACGGTGACTTTGGATTTGTTGCTGCACATACAGATGACATTTTTAATTACATACCAAGTAGAATAACAGGCTTTCTCATGTTGATTGGTACGAAAAAAGAATCGTCACATCCATTTTCTCATCGTTTGAAAGGTTGGTTAAGAGATGCTAAAAAACATCCAAGCCCGAATAGTGGATTTTTAGAAGCAGCAACGGCTTACCAACTTGGCATACAATTAGGTGGTACGAATAGCTATAAAGGTGTAATTTCTGAACGAGCAAAAATGGGAGAGCCAGAAACAGAGCTTGCACCAAGACATATTAAAATAGCCATTGAACAAATGCATGCTGTAACAACATTGTTTTGGCTCACAGGCGTAATCATAGGAGGGATTTTCATTGTCATTACCTAATCATGGTGCCAATCCGCATCTTTTATATGAACAACTATCTATTGAAAAACCTGGGCAAATCATTGATTTTAGTGAAAATGTTAACCCTGCAGGACCACCGGAATTTATTAGGGGGAATTGGGACGATTTACAGCATCTTGTTGCACGTTATCCAGATCCACAAGGGCAACCATTTTTGTCAGCTGTAGCAAAATACCATGGCGTTCGCGTTAATCAAGTTTTGCTTGGTAATGGGGCTGCGGAGATTTTTTCATTACTTGCGTCAATGTTTCAAAAAAAGCGTGCTATTCTTATTCACCCAACATTTTCAGAGTATGAAGCTACTTTGTCAGCAAACGATGTAGAAATCATTCATCTTGAAGTCGAAGATATAGCAACTTGGAAACTACCAATCAATCAAATAATTAAAGAAATGCAACAGGCGGATGTCTTGTATCTATGTACGCCAAATAACCCAACAGGTGTACTGCCACCAAAAGAGCAGCTCCTTTTGCTCATTACTGAAGGAAAAAAGGCAAATTGCCATATTGTTTTAGATGAAGCATTTATCGATTGGATTGATGAAGAAGCAACGATGATTCCCTATTTAGAAGACAATCCACACGTTATGATTGTACGTTCTATGACAAAAATGTACGCTATTGCTGGTGTGAGATTAGGATATATGATTGCATCACCAAGTATTATTGAAAATTTAGAAAGAAAAACATCCCATTGGCATATCAACGGATTAGCAGCTGTTATTGGTGCAGGATGTTTGAAGGAAAACGAATATCGAGATCAAGCGATTCGCTTTGCGCAGAAAAGTAGAGAAGAATTCACTGCTTTTTTACAACAACTAGGCTGTAAAACAACAAAGAGTGTTACGAATTATGTTAGTTTTCAATTACCGTTACCACAACATTCAAAAGAATTCTTTCATGCGATGCTCAAAAAGGGATTTGTCCTTCGTCATACGGAAAATTTCCGTGGTATGAATGGCGAATGGTTTAGAGTAGGGATGAAGAAGGAACAAGCAATGAAGGCTTTACAGAAGGAGATGACTTCTTGGCTGAAACACAGCTCATCTTTATAACAGGTGGCGTAAGAAGCGGCAAAAGTGCTTACGCCGAACAACAATTACGACAATTAGCCGATATGAACCACGCGAAACGACTTGTTTATGTTGCGACCGGGGTAGGTTTTGATGATGAAATGAAAAAGCGAATAGCTAGACATCAATTTGATCGACAAAAACAACAACTAAATTGGGTTACAATTGAACAGCCAACGAATCTGAGCAAATTGCTCCCCCTCATTCAACCCGGAGACGTGATGCTATGGGATTGTGTCACAACTTGGTTAACTAATGAATTTTATGAAGGCTTTGAAACAGGTATTTGTAATTGGCAACGCCCAGAGGAGCTAGAACAACGTATTCATAATATGAAAAATACTATTTTACAATTGCATTCTTTGCAAATTCCGATTGTCATTGTTTCCAATGAAGTGCTTGATGAACCAATATCAAATAATCAGGAAGTACAACTGTATCAAAGACATTTAGGAAGGCTCCATCAATGGTTTATAAAGCAAGCAACACAAGCCATTGAAATTGAATATGGTCATGTTCATCAATGGAAATAGAACAGGGGAGATACTATGAAAACTGTGATGAATGGAATATTATTGGCATTTCAATTTTTCACCGTTGTACCAATTCATAAAGAATTACCGTTAACGAAGAAAACAGTTACTGCTATGTTCTCCTTTTTACCGTGGTTAGGTGCCCTAATGGGGGCTGTTATGGCAGCAATATTTTACATGCTCCAAACATATACCGAAATAAGTCCAATGCTAACGGGATTTCTCCTTATATTCGGTTATGTAATTTGGACTGGCGGGTTACATTTAGATGGTTTTGTAGATATGGGGGACGCTT
>DATMJF010000379.1:0-13384 GCA_035554455.1 Rummeliibacillus sp. | reverse complement strand
GTCGGATAAAGTGAAACTTTCATCAGTGGGGGTTCTTCTTCCCCACTGATGGTTAGTTGAACCAATCGGGCTTTTACGGGCAGTTATTTTCCACCTATCTTCTTTGCTTTTATCTCAATTTTGAGGTGGAGGTATTACTGCCCGTTAATGCGGGATAAAGCGAAACTCCCATCAGTGGTGGTTTTCTTCATCCCCCACTGAAAAAAGAACTCAGTTTAATTTCGCCACGTACTGTGGCAACAACTGAGTGTCCAACATCCTGTTGGACCGAACCAATCGAATTTTTGCAACAAAAAAACATCGAAAGAGCTCAATAAAGCTCTTGCTCGATGTTTTTTTGTTGTCCTGATTGACCTAGTGTATTCGAATCTTCGAATGTGGCAGTGGCAGTTTCTGTTACCTCCACTAATAGTGGATCTTCACTTTCTACTTCCAGTTCCTCTGCAACTTCTAAAGATGATTCAACTACTTTTGGTGCTTTCCCAATCTTCTTTAATACAAAGTAAGAACACCCGAAATTACAATACTCATATAGATAATCCTGTAATGTGCTAATTCTTGTGTCAAACGAAGCTTTTTGGTTTTTGTCTTCATAAAAACCTTTTAAACGAAGCTGACCATACCCCCAGTCCCCCACGATATAATCATATTTCGATAATATATCGCTAAAACGTGCGATAAAATCCTCTTGTTTAAATCCCTCTTTGACTTCATCTAATAGTTCATACATGAACTGATCTGCAATGATCATTTTATCACCATCCATTTGTTATTGGTGATTACGCATTTTCGCCGAGTGCTTGTTTTTGTTTTGTTGCTGCATTTACTTGTTCATCGGCATGGTAACTACTACGTACTAGTGGACCTGCTTCACAATGCTTGAAACCTTTAGACATCGCAATTTTACGAAGCTTACCAAATTCTAATGGTGAATAGTATTTCTTCACTGGTAAATGTTTTTTCGTCGGTTGTAGGTATTGACCGATTGTCATGATATCTACGTTATTTGCGCGTAAATCATCCATTACTTCAATAATTTCTTCTTCCGTTTCACCAAGTCCTATCATCAATGACGATTTTGTTGGAATTTCTGGTTGCATTTCTTTTGAGCGACGCAAAAATTCTAAAGAACGATCATATGTTGCACGCGCACGAACTCTTGGTGATAAACGACGTACTGTCTCTATATTATGATTCAAAATATCTGGTTTTGCATCCATTAAAATTTGTAGGTTTTCTTTTAACCCACCCATATCTGAAGGTAAAACTTCAATTGATGTAAATGGATTTTTGCGGCGAATTGCACTTACAGTTTCAGCAAGTACACTTGCTCCCCCATCTTTTAAATCATCACGTGCTACAACTGTAATTACGACATGTTTTAAATTCATAAGTTGTACTGAATCAGCTACTCGTTCAGGTTCTGCTAGATCAAGTTCGTTTGGAAGACCTGTTTTGACCGCACAAAAGCGACAGGCACGTGTACATACATCGCCTAGAATCATAAAAGTGGCTGTACGACGTTCACCCCAGCATTCGTGAATGTTCGGACACTTAGCTTCCTCACAAACCGTATGTAAATTCTTTTCTCGCATTAGTTTTTTTAGGCCTTTATATTCTTCACTCGTGTTTAGTTTTATTTTAAGCCAATCCGGTTTTCTAATATATTCTTCTTTTGTTGGTTTACATGATGTCACGATAGTCAGCTCCCATCAATTAAGCAAATTATTAATTCTATTACTGTTGTCAATTTAACATATTCAAGGTTTTCTCACAACCTTGGATTCCTCTTACATAAAATATCTACTGATTGTTTCCAGCTGGTGGTGGTGAATTTGTTGATGATGATGGCGGTGTTACTGGTAATGGAACTTCAATCGACGGTTGCGTTGATGATTGACCTTTTGAATAAATATAAGGAACATTTCCTTTTAGAAAACTTATGGCTACAGGAATCTTTTGTTCAACTGTTACTGATTTACTTGCAAAAGGAACGATTATTTGTACGTTAACAGTAGTTCGCACACTAATCTGTACATAGGCATTATTAATACCGAATTCTACAATTTCTCTTTCCTGATTAACTTGTACACTTCCAATAACATGAAAACGAATAGGGATTTTCGGGCCTAAATTCCCAAGCAATGGCATACCTGTCGCTAGACCAATAGGTACATAAAATACAATTCCTCCATCTTGTTCCATGGCATTAACATCATACTCTATGTCTTCATATTTTGGTAAATGGTTTAAATTCCCCTTCTCTGCTTCTTCTAAGTGTGATTGAACTAAAGTCTGCGTTTCGGACATAATACGGTTAATTACTTCCGCATTCAAATTAGTATCTACCATTCCTTGTTTTTCTCCATTACTTTCAATCACTTCATTACTTTCTAAAACATTGTACGTTCTTGAACTTATCGCTTTACTTATAACATATGAAGCGATTTTGTTTGTCTCAACTTCAGCATAATCCATAAATGTAGGCATCAGTTGGGCATTGATGTAATAAAACAATAAGACAATACATCCCACTATACTAACTAACACTACTGGTAAAAGCCGAGAGCGTTTCCTAACAAACAGCTGTTTTCTTCTTTTCATTAGTCGCAAAAAGATACCTCCTAACCATTAATATGATTAGGAGGCATCCATTATTCGACTTGCACTAGATATTCAACTTCGACTTTTTCAACTGAAATATCTAATTGTTCAGCAAGTAAGATTTCATATGTTGCCTTTAGCATTTCTCCATTTTCTTCAAAAATCCGAACCCACGGGCGTTCTGTATATTCTCTATTTTGCTTACAAACAATCCCTCTACGCCCATCTGATAGTAACAGGCATGTTCCATTCGGATAATACGCTACGCAGCGTCTAAATGCATTTACAACCTTCTCATCGTATAAAGTGCCACTACCCTCTTTAATAATGTCCATGCCTCGTGAAGGGAGCATCTTTTTACGATATACACGAGTTGAAGTTACCGCATCAAATACATCTGCCACCGCAATAATCTTCGCATATGGATGAATTTCAAAATCGAGTAACCCTCTTGGATAACCACTACCATCTAATCGTTCATGATGCTGAAAAGCACAATGTGCCGATAATAGTGAAATTGTATGTAAGTTCCGCAGTAAATCAAAACCATATTTCGTATGCAATTTCATTAATTCATATTCTTCATTCGTAAAACGATCCGGTTTTTTTAGAATTTCTTGAGGAATCATTATTTTTCCTACATCATGCAATATGGCACCGATTCCTATTTGCCGGATTTCTGCAGCATTGTAATGCATCTCTTTTGCAATCGCAATGGAATAAACTGCAACTTGTAGTGAATGCGTATAGATATAATTATCATAAAGAAAGGCATCACTTAATACAGTCAAAATCTCTTTGTTATTCATAATATTATCAAACAAATCATCAATTATTGCAGAAAAGTGCTTTGTTTGTTGATCCAGACAATATGTGACATCCTTTCCCTTTAGATTTTTTAACTTGTTAAAAGATGATGTAATTTGATCTACTGCGTGTTGACGCACAGCTCTAGGTATAGCTTCTTCAATTTCAATATTTGTGGAAATTTTATCATCAATATATACATACTGGATATTTAACTGTTGTAATCGCTGGATAATATGGCCCGATACTTTTACACCCTTTTGCAGCAATGGTCTTCCAGCTTCATTCCAAATGGTTCTACCTATAACCATGCCTGTTTGTAAAACTTTTGTTGATATCAACCGCATGCTTTTTTCCCCAATCATCTTAAGAATCAAAATGCCTATTTAAACGTATTCATCATCATTACTTTTATAATATATTTGCCCATATGAAATCAGGATATCACGTAAAAATTGTGGTAACAAGTACGTTTTTGGCAAATTTTTAAACTGGGGGAAAAAATATCCGAAAGTGAACATATCTAATGTTACTAACTTGTAAACCTTAGATTCATTTCCTTTTTCACCATTTACGATTAGTTCTCCTGCTGAATTAATGGAGCAACCATATGTCAAAATTTTACCAAGAACTACTCCTCTAAATCCTAATCCTTTCAATTCAGTTCTTGGCCAATCTAAAGATTGTTGTGCAGTTTCTAATACTTCCTTCAGCTCTTGACCTGTCAATGTAATCACACAAGCATTAATCGGATGTGGTAAGCATTGATGTACATCAAATGCTGTAACCGTTCCCTTGGGTAAATCTCTCAAAAAAATCCCAGCATTAAACAGTGCACAATCCGCTTTCGAAAATTGTAATAGACCCTTTGCAAAGAATCGGGATAATGCAGAATGATGATACCATTCTTTATTTAAATAATAACCTGCTTCAAAAACCGGATGATCTAATAGCGCTTTTCCTTTTTCTATAAGTGTACGATCGAATTGTTCTTCATCTCTAACAACTGGCAATTCAGAAGTTCTATAAAGTTCGGTCTGTTTATCAACAACGCTCTTCTTATTCACATCAAAATGAATTTCGGTATGCCCGACGAAAAAGCCAAATTTTCCTCCACCTGTTAACAATGTATTTCCAACTAACTTACCTTCATGTAGCACATGATGCGTATGAGATCCAAAAATCACGTCAATTTCAGGGCAAAGCACAGCTAACTGTTCATCCATATGAATTCCTAAATGGGACATACATAAAAGAATATCGACTAAAGGATGAATTTCGGTTGCGATCTCTTGCAATACAGGTAATGGATCCTCTATTGTCCAACCTAATGGCTCATAATATGTTCGAAATTCTGCTGTAGCAGCAATAACTCCAATTTTCGTTCCTTGTACCGTTTTATAAATTCGAAATGGTTTCGCCCAATCAGGAATTTTGTTTTCAGTTTTCAAATTCCCTACAATGACATCAAATTTTGCATCATTATACAACTCATTTAAATCTGCTTTTGATAATGTAATCCCTTCGTTATTACCAATAGTGACTGCATCATATAGCCCATCATTTAACAAATGTATATTCCCTTTACCAACTGTTGCTTCTGTATAAATATGTGAACGGTCTATAAAATCGCCAATATCGAAAATATAACAACTATCACCTACTTCTTCATGCCACTTTTTACGTTCGGTCAATAATTTCTGTATTCTTGGCCAATAAGCGAAATGACTATGAAGATCATTTGTATGATATAAATGAATTGTTTCTAACATGGAGACACCTCTCTAAGCTCAGAATAATCCTTCATAAATGGAGCGTATTCCGAGTAACAATAATATTATTCTTAATATAAATACTAAAGTATTTGATTTGAGTTTCTTATTCAATGCAGCTCCTAATTTTGCACCAATATAAGCTCCTGGTATAACCGGAATTGTATATAACCAAGGTACATGACCAAAATAAATATGGCTCGCTGAATTTACAATCGACGATAAAAATACCATGTACATTGATGTTGCGATAGCCACATGAGGTGGAAATAAAAATAAAATGATCATTGCTGGTACAATCATCGATCCTCCACCAATACCAAATAAACCAGAGGCACAACCAATTATGAAATTTAATAATAAAGCAAACCAAATTGGGTAGCCATATACATAACTTTTACCATCCTTTGGATCGATAAAAGTTTGTTTTTTACCATGTTTTACAAACCACTGCAAGGGTTTAATATGATCACGAATAAGTAATATGATTGCTAAAATAATAAGTAATATACCAAAGTATAAGTTAAAAGATGGCAAATCTATTCCTTTATTAATATAAGCACCTAAAATTGTACCTGGTGCACTTCCTATAAAGAAGATAAATCCACTCTTATAATCGACCGTTTTCGATTTCATATACGATAGTGTAGAAGCTAAACCGGTTGCAATCATCATGACAACTGACAGACCAACTACTTTTTGAGGTGTTAAATCAGGTATCATGCCAAGTGTTAATCCAATAAACAAAGTTGCAGGGACTAAAATCACCCCTCCGCCTAGTCCAACAAGTGCACCAATTACTCCTGAGCATACACCGATTATAGCCAATAAAATATATTCCATCGTTATTCTGCCCCTTCAAAAAAGTCTAATTGTTTTGGAGATAAGTTGTGGTATTCAATACCAAGCATTTTCTGTAATGTCTTTGCATTCCCTGCTGCATGATAACCCGAGTTATTATTAAATAAAACGTAGACTTCTTTTGCAGCATTTTGTAATTCTTCGACAGTTTCTTTCAAACCAGCTAGCTCTTCGTTCGTATAATCATATAGAAAGCGAACTTTTCTCCATTGCTCGTTATTACCTGGATTACGCCAACCGTATACATTTCGCCCATGTATACGCAATAATACCTTTTCACCTGTTGAAATCGGTACAAGAGGTACAGACCCTTCTCCAGCTTGTGGTTCATCACAAACCGTATGAAAAAGCTCTTGATGTCTCAAAAAATTTAGTGTTCCATCCATAAATTGTTCACTATACCAAGTGCGATTGCGAAATTCGATTGCGACAGGAAAATCAGCAAGCTGTTGCTTAATATATCGGATATATTGAACGTTTTTTTGTTGACAATCAAACCAGGGCGGAAATTGAACAAGAACAAGTGCTAATTTACCAGCCTTCTTAAATGTATGTATTGATTCTTTAAAAGTATCGAACATTTCTTGCATATTACCGTAAGGATTTTCATCACGCAAATGACCAGTCATTCCTTGATACGCTTTTACCACAAACTGAAAGTGCTTTGGCGTTTCCGTAATCCATTTTTGAACATTGGCTATAGATGGTATGGAATAGAAAGACGTATCTAATTCAACAACTGGGAAATGGCTACTATAATCAAACAATTTATCTCTTGACGTAGAAGTTTGACTATATAAATTTAAATGATCTCCCCATCCTGTTAAGCCGATATGTATCATTTCTCTTCCCCCTATTTGCTAAGTATATCCATCATATCATAGCTACTAGAATGAACTATATTAATTGTATCGGGGAATTATCTAGAAAGTAAAAAAGAGATATAACTGCAAATAATACATTGCTGTGTATATCTCCTTTATCTTATGAATTAATGATTGTACCAAAACCGATTAAATAACCATCTAAATCACGAATTGCAAATTCTCTTAACCTTTCTCCTTCAATCACACTTTCTTTTGGATAATAGGCAAAAAGAGCCCCATGCAATTTTGCTTCCTTAAATAAACTATCTAATCTCTCTTCATTTTCCACATAACTAAAAACGTTCCACAAATTCCGATTCGGCTTTACATCTTCAATTTTTTCCGCTTGCACTAACTTTATGGATAATCCACAATCTTCTCGAAAAAGAATACCATCAATATCTTCACAGCTTAATACTGTACGATAGAAGAGTTTTGATAATTCAATGTCTGAAACAAGTAGTACACTCACGGATGACATTAAATGCATAGGAAACACTACACCTCATTATACATAGTTCACATCATAGTTCTGAATTATCAGAACACTATATCTAGTATAGATTACCATGATTCTGCTATTTTTTGTACGTTTTTTATTTAAATTTCTAAAAAAACTCGGAAATCATTCTTCACGATTTCCGAGTTTTAGCGAAATGTGGTTCTAAGGTTAACCGATAGAGCCTTCCATTTCGAATTTGATCAATCTGTTCATTTCTACTGCATATTCCATTGGAAGTTCTTTTGTGAATGGTTCGATGAAGCCCATTACGATCATTTCTGTTGCTTCTTGTTCAGAAACACCGCGACTCATCAAGTAGAATAATTGTTCTTCAGACACTTTAGAAACTTTTGCTTCGTGTTCAAGAGAAATTTGATCATTCATCACTTCATTGTATGGAATTGTATCAGAAGTAGATTGGTTATCCATGATTAACGTATCACATTCAACATTTGCACGTGCATTAATTGCTTTTTTACCAAATTTCACTTGACCGCGGTAAGTTACGTTACCACCATGTTTTGAAATTGACTTAGAAACAATTGTTGAAGATGTGTTTGGAGCTAAGTGAATCATTTTTGCACCTGTATCTTGGTTTTGACCGCGTCCTGCGATAGCGATTGTCAATGTCATACCTCGAGCGCCTTCACCTTTTAAGATACAAGCTGGGTATTTCATAGTAAGTTTTGAACCGATGTTTCCATCAATCCATTCCATTGTGGCACGTTCTTCACATGTAGCACGTTTTGTAACTAAGTTATAAACGTTATTTGCCCAGTTTTGGATTGTTGTATAGCGGCAATTACCATCTTTTTTGATGATGATTTCTACAACCGCACTGTGTAGTGAGCTTGTTGTATAAACTGGTGCAGTACATCCTTCAACATAATGTACACTTGCGCCTTCATCAACAATAATCAATGTACGTTCAAATTGCCCCATGTTTTCTGAGTTAATACGGAAGTAAGCTTGAAGTGGAGTATCAAGTTTTACACCTTTTGGAACATAGATAAATGAGCCACCAGACCATACAGCTGAGTTTAATGCTGCAAATTTGTTGTCATGTGGTGGAATCGATTTACCAAAGTATTCTTTGAATAAATCTTCATTTTCACGAAGAGCCGAATCAGTATCTTTAAACACAACACCTAATGCTTCAAGTTCTTCTTTCATGTTATGGTAAACAACTTCTGATTCATATTGCGCAGATACACCTGCAAGATACTTTTGTTCTGCTTCAGGAATACCTAGTTTGTCGAATGTTGCTTTGATTTCTGCTGGTACTTCATCCCAAGATTTTTGAGTTGCTTCAGATGGTTTTACATAGTAAGTAATTTCATCGAAGTTAAGTCCAGATAAATCGCCACCCCATTGTGGCATTGGTTTTGAATAGAAAATGTCCAATGATTTTAGACGGAAATCTAACATCCATTGTGGCTCATTTTTCATTTTAGAAATTTCTTTAACGATTTCAGGAGTTAGCCCACGTTCTGTACGGAAAATGGATACGTCTTTATCATGGAAGCCGTACTCGTAATCGCCAATTTCAGGCATTTGTTTAGCCATTTTTTCTCCTCCGTTCTAGAGTTTAATCTATTATAAGTTCGATTCTTTAATACCTTTTTCCATTGCTTTCCAAGAAAGTGTTGCACATTTAATACGTGCAGGGAATTGAGAAACACCTGAAAGTGCTTCTACATCTCCAAGGTCTAGTGAATCATCATGTTCGTGTCCAAGCATCATTTCTGAGAAGACATGTGCTAATTCAACAGCTTCTTCAGTTGTTTTACCTTTAATCGCTTGTGTCATCATAGAAGCAGAAGACATAGAGATTGAGCAGCCTTCACCTTCAAATTTTGCATCTACTACAACACCATCTTCTACCTGTAATGATAAGTGTATGCGATCCCCACACGTAGGGTTATTCATATCGATTGAAACATTAGAATCATCAATAACACCTTTGTTACGTGGTTTTTTATAATGATCCATAATGACAGAACGATATAGTTGATCTAGTTTATTCATTGACATTAGCAAAATACTCCTTCGCAGTGCGCAACCCTTCAACAAGTCGATCAATATCAGCTTCAGTATTATATACGTAGAAGCTAGCACGAGCTGTCGCTGTACATTCAAGCCATTTCATCAATGGTTGAGCACAGTGGTGTCCTGCACGAACAGCAATACCTTCCATATCCAGTATTGTTGCAACATCATGTGGATGAACGCCATCTATATTAAATGTCACAAGTCCAGAACGTTTCGTTGGATCATGTGGACCATAGATAGATACTCCATCTATTGCGCTTAATTGCTCAATCGCGTAACGAGATAAATTATGCTCATGTTCGATGATATTGTCCATACCAATTTCTTCTAAGAAATCAATAGCTGCACCTAAACCAATTGCTCCAGCAATATTAGGTGTACCGCCTTCAAATTTATAAGGAAGGTCAGCCCATGTTGATTCATATAAGCCGACAATACTGATCATTTCACCACCAAAATCAAGTGGTTCCATGTTTTCTAGGTGCTCTTTTTTACCATATAATACACCAATACCAGTTGGCCCGCACATTTTATGTCCGGAGAATGCTAAGAAGTCACAATCTAAATCTTGCACATCTGTTTTAAAATGTGGTACTCCTTGTGCACCATCAACTACCATAACTGCACCATGTGCATGGGCTACAGCAGCAATTTCTTTAATTGGGTTCACAGTTCCTAGAACGTTAGAAGCAAATGCAGTAGAAACAATTTTCGTTTGATCAGTAATTGCTTCTTTTACTTTGTCCATTGATAATGTACCATCTGGATTCATATCAATATATTTAAGTGTTGCATTTTTTTCCTTCGCTAATTGTTGCCATGGAATTAAGTTAGAGTGATGTTCCATGTAAGTAATGACGATTTCGTCGCCTTCGCCTACATTTGCACGACCGAAACTTGCAGCAATCATATTTAAACTATCAGTAGTACCTCTAGTAAAAATAATTTCTTCAGTTGACTTAGCATTGATAAACTTACGAACTTTTTCTCGTGCTCCTTCATAAGCATCTGTTGCACGATTTCCTAATGTATGCACACCACGGTGAACATTAGAGTTTTCAAATTCATAGTAATGCTTAATAGCTTCTATAACTTGTGTTGGCTTTTGCGTTGTAGCGGCACTATCAAGATATACTAGTGGATGACTATTTATTTCTTGATCTAAAATTGGGAAATAGCTTCTAATATCAGTTTTTATCATTAGCGAACTTTCCTTTCAATGACCTCCGTCAGTTGTTTTCTAACACCTTCGATAGGTAATTTAGTAACAACTGGTGCAAGGAATCCATGGATTACTAAACGTTCTGCTTCTGCTTTAGAAACACCGCGACTCATTAAATAATACAATTGAACTGCATCAACGCGTCCTACAGAAGCAGCATGTCCTGCTGTTACATCATCTTCATCAATTAATAGAATTGGGTTGGCATCACCACGAGCATCTTTGCTTAACATAAGAACACGTGATTCTTGTACAGCATCAGCTTTTGTAGCACCGTGTTCAATTTTACCAATACCATTGAAAATACCACGAGAGGAATCTTTCATAACAGCATGAGTTAGAATATACCCGTTTGAAGCTTTACCCCAGTGTCTAACTTCAGTTGTGAAGTTTTGGCTTTGTTCTCCACGACCTACTACTACAGATTTTGCATCTGCATAAGAGCCATCGCCTTTTAAGTATGTGATATTTTCTGAAATTGTATCGCTATCATTCATCAAACCAAGAGCCCACTCAACTTTTGCATCTCGATGCAAAATACCACGACGATTTACATAAGTAGTGAAACCTTTTGCAAGAACATCAACAGCTCCAAATGTGACTTGAGCATTATCATTAACGATCACTTCTGCAATAATATTAGCTTGTCCTTTTGCTTCTTCAACAGTAGAAAGATAGTTTTCTACGTATGTGACTGAACTGTTTGCATCTGCAACAACTAATACGTGGTTGTATAATGAAGCATCTGCATTGTCATGTAGGAAGACAGCTTGAATTGGTTCTTCTACAATAACGTTTTTAGGAATGTATACAAACACACCGCCATTTACTAATGCTGCATGTAAAGCTGTTAGTTTATGTTGGTCTACTTTTACGCCTTCAGTCATAAAATATTTTTGAACTAGTTCGCTATGTTCGCGTGCTGCAGTTAAAATATCAGTCATGATGACACCTTGTGAAGCTAATTCTTCAGAAAGTTGTAAAAAAGCTGGTGTGTTGTTGTGTTGAATATAAACATTTTGTTGACCTTCAGTATTGACAATTGCTTTTACTTCTTCTGGAAGTTCTTCAAGAGAAGCAAATGTTGTACTTTCAACTGAGTGTGTAGGAAATTCTGTGAAATTCCATTTATCAACATTCGTTTTATCTGGTTTTACCATTGGTAGCGTTTCTACGTCCGCTAATGCACGTTCACGAAGCTCAGTCAACCAGCTAGGTTCATTGTTAGCTTCAGAGAAAGAGCGTACATCCTGAGCGGTTACTGATAATTTTGTTTCAACCGTCATGTTTGCTCGTCCTCCTTATTATGCTTCTTGTCCTGTTGTTTCTTCGTCTTCGATACCTAATTCTTTTTTAATCCAATCGTAGCCTTCAGCTTCAAGTTTTACTGCTAATTCGGCACCACCAGAACGAACTACTTTACCTTGCATCATAATATGAATATGATCAGGAGTGATGTAGTTTAGTAAACGTTGATAGTGAGTGATCATTAGGCAACCAAAGCCTTCGCCACGCATAGCATTGATCCCTTTTGATACGACTTTAAGTGCATCGATATCAAGACCAGAGTCAATTTCATCTAAGATCGCAAATTTAGGTTTTAGCATCATTAATTGAAGTATTTCGTTACGTTTCTTTTCACCACCAGAAAATCCTTCGTTTAAGTAACGTTGGCCCATTTCTTCTGGCATTTCTAAGAATTCCATTTTTTGATCCAATTCACGGATGAATTTCATAAGAGAAACTTCGTTACCTTCGCCACGACGAGCATTAATAGCTGAACGTAAGAAATCAGCATTTGTAACACCAGTAATCTCTGATGGATATTGCATTGCTAGGAATAATCCAGCTTTAGCACGTTCATCTACTTCCATTTCAAGTACATCTTCACCATCTAAAGTGATAGAACCTGAAGTAACTTCATATTTTGGGTGACCCATGATAGCTGAAGCTAAAGTAGATTTACCAGTACCATTTGGTCCCATGATTGCATGTATTTCGTTTGTATTGAGTGATAAGTTAACACCCTTTAAAATCTCTTTACCGTCGATAGCGACGTGAAGATCCTTAATGACTAATGTTGACATTCTATTACCTCCATTTAATTTCAATGAAATGAATGCTTACCCATTTCTAATTTAATATCATTCTAATTTTAGCTTAAAAAAAAGCCCTTTGCAAATCATTTGAAAATGTTTCTCAATTTAATCTAAGAGTGTTGGTATATATCTATTCTGAAACCTATAAGACTCGTTGGTTTAAGTGTTTATTGAAAATAGATTGATTTTCAATAAAAGTATTTTAATTGAGAATGGATTTCACTACGGCGGACGTAAAAACATATTTTTACTGTAAATTTATGTATATTCATTATCAATACGGAACAATATTCTTATTTAGTTATATACAAAGTTATTGCTAATACCCGAAAATGATACATCATGATACATAATTCGGCGTTTAGAATTTTATATTCTAAAGCAATTCTTTAGTGTTTATATTAATTGTTCTATGAAATTTTAGGATAAGATTTTGAAAGCTTCTATCATTTGATGGAGGGCTTCTGCTTTCTGCATGATGTGGAATTAGCTTCGCTTTCCGCGGGCGAGCGTTGAGCCTCCTCGCTACACTGCGGGGCTTTCAGCTCAAGCTTTCCCCGTAGGACTATGAATGAACCTCACTGAATTAACATCGCACG
>DATMJF010000378.1:0-21240 GCA_035554455.1 Rummeliibacillus sp. | reverse complement strand
TTGACATATTGTGAAACCTCATTAGCAGTTGTAAGTTTGAAAATTACAGCTAGATGTTGCGCTAACTGCACTTTAGACAATTGAGCAATCTGTGCTCGTGTATGTAATATTGACGAAGCACTCATTGAAAATTCATCTAATCCTAGTGCTAGTAAAATAGGGATTGCAATTTCATCCCCTGCCATTTCTCCACACATTCCTACCCACTTACCTTTTTTATGTGCCCCTTCGATAACCATTTTTACTAAACGTAAAATAGCAGGATGATAAGGTTGATATAGGTAAGAAACCTTTTCATTCATTCGATCGGCTGCAAGCGTATACTGTATCAAATCATTTGTTCCAATTGATAAAAAGTCTGCTTCTTCAGCAAACAAGTCTGCAATAACAGCTGCGGATGGAATTTCTACCATCATGCCAATTTCGATGGAATCACTGACTTTCAAACCTTCTGCTAGTAGTTTTTGCCGTTCTTCTACTAGTAATTCTTTCGCTTGTCTGAACTCTTCAAGTGTAGCAATCATTGGGAACATAATTTTTAAATTGCCATAAACACTTGCACGAAGCAATGCACGAAGCTGAATACGGAACAAATCCGGGTCATCTAAGCATAGGCGAATGGCACGGTGGCCTAAAAAAGGATTCATCTCTTTGTCCATTTTCAAATACGACAACTCTTTATCTCCACCAATATCCAATGTACGAACTACAGTAGGTTTTCCATTCATTTTTTCGAGTACAGTTTTGTAAGCGATAAATTGTTCCTCTTCAGTTGGTAATTCTTCACGGTCCATATATAAAAACTCTGTACGGAAAAGACCAACTCCGTCTCCACCATTCGAAATTACGGCTTCAACATCAGAAGGCTTACCGATATTCCCAGCAATCTTAATATGATGATCATCTGCACTTACGCTTGGTAATTCTTTATAGCGTTCTAACAATGCACGTTTGTCGTTAAAAGCTTGTTGATTCAATTGGTAAGTAGCTGTAACCTCATCTGATGCGCCAACAATTATCACACCTTTTGAACCATCTAGAATTACTTGTGCTCCATGCAGAATATCCTTTGTTGCTGTTTTCGTACCAACGACTGCAGGTATTTCCATTGTTCTTGCTAAAATGGCAGAGTGGGATGTACGTCCACCTATATTCGTAACAAATCCTTTTACATGCGTTTTATCTAATTGTGCAGTCATAGAAGGTGTTAAATCTTCTGCAACAATAATAACATCCTCATTTAAGTGACTATAATCAGGAATTTCCACATTCAGCAGCTTAGCTAATAATCTTTTGGATACATCTCGAATATCCGCTGCTCTCTCCTTCAGATAGTCGTTATCCATCGTTTCAAACATTCCGATAAACATTGTAGAAACTTCATCAAGAGCAAATTCTGCATTTACTCCTTCATCGATTTTACTTTCAACCATTCCTAACATTTCTGGATCTTCTAAAACTAAAAGATGTGCTTGGAAAATAGCGGCTTTTTCATCACCAAATTTTTCTTTTGCTAGATCGCGAATTTCTTCAAGTTCAACCTTTGCATTAGCGACAGCATTTCTTAAACGGACCTTTTCTTTATCAGTATCTTGAATCTTACTTTTATCAAATGATAAATCAGGCTCAACTAAGCAATATGCATTAGCAATCGCAATTCCATTTGAAACTGCAACGCCTTTTAACTCAAGCATTCCACACCAATTCCTTCTGTTTTAATCACCGTTGTAACTTTAGCTAATAGTTTTTCTGCATCTGCTCCCTCTGAAGAAATACTAATCGTTGAACCAGAAGGAATACCAAGAGACATAACGCCCATGATAGATTTCATGTTCACTGATCTACCATTATAAGAAAGTTGTACTTCTGAAGAAAATGGAGTCACCGCTTGAACTAGTAGTGTACAAGGTCTTGCATGTAATCCTTCTGTTGCTGTAATGTTAAATTGTTTTTCCATGAAAAACGCCTCCCAATTTTAATTAAAATTTATGCGATGTTGATATCGCTTTATTAAAGTATCGTTATTTTTATCTGCATTTTCCACATTACCACTGCCAAAAACAGGCAACACTTGATAATTTTGCGCCATGTTATCAATCACTTGGCTGGTCAATGCATTTAATATAGTTGCACCTATAGTAGTAGAAACTGGACCATATTGAACACCTTCATTGTTTAGTACGCCATCACCTAAAGGTACATGAGTATCTAATACGACATCTACAATATCTTCAAGTCTTTTTTGGGAAGAGTGTCTAGAAGGCTGATCTTTATAATTTAAAGATTGCAATGAAATTGTAAAGACTCCAGCTTTCTTTGCAAGTAGTGCAACATCAATCGGCACTATATTACGGCCAGATGTTGATATGATGATCAGAACATCTTCCTTTTGAAAATCAAAATCCTTTATATGTTCCGCAACAAAATTTGGATCTTTTTCATTTTTGGAAGATGTTAATGCTCCCTTATGTAGCATTAAGGGTTCAATTAAAATTGGACGAACTGGAACAAGTCCACCCGCTCTAAAGAAGGCTTCTTGTACAAGTAAGCTTGAATGACCACAACCAAAAAGCTGCAGTATTCCACTTTGTCGTATTTGTTTTGCAATAATGCTTGATACTTCTTGGATCACCGGCATCTCTTTTTCAGATACTTCTTGAATTAGACTTTGAACTTGCTGAAAATAAGCTTGCACGATCTCACCTCTTAATTTCACTTATAAATTTATAACGATCTGCACGATATGCACTACGAACGACTTCAAACGGCTGCCCATTTGATAAGAAACTCGTTCTTTTTATAATAAGAACGACGCCTGTAGTATCCAAATTTAAATATTTTGCATCCTCTTTTGTAACAATCGAAGCTTCCATTTGTTGAATAGCGTTACTAATTTCAAACCCATATTCATATTCCACAAGATTATATAATGAGCCTTGAAGCTTCTCTTCGCTTAAGTTTGGTAAAAGTTTCACGGGGATATACGATCTTTCAATTGCCATTGGTTTATCATCAGCATTTCTAATTCGAGCGATGAAAAACACTTCTTCACCTTCATCAAGCTTGAGATCATCTCGGATATCAAAAGATGGAATTTGTTTCTCAAACGTAACAATATTACTGCTTGGCTCCATACCTCTAGCACGCATATCTTCTGTAAAGCTTGTTAATCCGTTTAATGGCTGTTCAAATTTAGGACTCGCTACAAATGTGCCCCTGCCCTTCTCACGATATAGCAAACCACTATTGACAAGTTGTGTAATGGATTGTCTTACTGTCATACGGCTTACACCAAATGTTTCAGAAAGCTCTCTTTCTGAAGGAATGGATAAACCTACGGCATACTCTCCATGCGAAATTTTCTCTTTCAAAATTTCTTCTATCTGTACATAAATTGGTACATGGGAATTTTTGTCGACCAATTATTTCAACACCTTTAGTAAAAATTGATGATCCTAACTAAATATAACTTTACCGTTTTTAATCGTTTTTTGGATAGTTAAATTTTTATCAAGTAGGATTAAATCTGCATCATACTGTTCTTTAATCTTCCCTTTTTCATTTAAATTCATTTGCTTTGCAGCATTAGAAGAAGACATCGCTACTAGCTCCTGTAAGGAACAATTTGTTGCTTTCTTTATATTACGTACAGCAGCATCCATGGTTAATATACTACCTGCTAATGCTCCGTTTGGAAGATGTGCTCCTTTCTCTGTTACATGTACTAATTGTCCACCTAAATCATAATCTCCAAAAGGTACTCCTTTAGCACGCATTGCATCCGTTATTAAGATGATATTTTCAGCACCTTTCATCTTAAATGCTAGATTTACTGCTTGTGGGTGAACATGAACAAAATCAACAATAATTTCAGCTTTTATCTCTGGTAACAATAATGTTCCGCCAACTACTCCTGGCTCGCGGTGATGGAAGGTCTCATTTGATTATATAAATGTGTTCCCTGTTTTGCACCTAGTGATACCGCTTTTTGCATATCTTCAAATGTTGCATCTGAGTGTCCAATCGATACAACGATTCCTTGTTTTGCAAGTGCCTCAACAAATTCAAAACCACCTTCAACTTCAGGAGCCACTGTTATTTCTTTAATGCGATTGCCACTTAATTGTTGCCAATGTTCAAATTGTTCAATTGTAGGAGGAACGATATGTTGAAGGGGCTGTGCACCAGCACATTTTTTTGAAATGAATGGTCCTTCTATATGAACGCCAATAATTTCCGCCTCATTTTCAGCACTTTTGAATACTGCTAAATTACTTAGTGCAGCCTCAATTTCTCTTGATGACTGTGTCATAGTTGTAGCTAAATAACTTGTTGTTCCTTCTTTTACTAATGACTGAGCTATTGTATGCAGTGATTCAGGCGTTGCATCCATAGTGTCTTTGCCTGCAGAACCATGGATATGCATATCAATATAACCTGGGAAAAGGTAATGATTTGATCCATCTATTTTTTCATCAGCTGTAAAATTTAATTGAGATCCAATCTTCTTAATTTTACCATTTTCAATATAAACATCTAAATTTTCTTTCAGTTCATCGTTATTTACTATTATTACATTTTGAATTAGTAATGATTGTGTCAATCAGAACATCTCCTAAGAATAAGCCAGGCGTTAACCTGGCTTAGTATACTAATGTTTTACCTCTATAAACGAATAGTAAGTTTCCATTAATTGAGGTTTTATTTGATATTAACAATATTTGCAGTTCCGCTTCTTTGATAACCTGTTTTTTCTAAAGTAACTGTTTTATCTTGAGAATTTGTAAAAATGACAGGCGTTACGATAGATGGAGCATTTGCTTTTACATAATCTAAATCAACTTTAATCAACGCATCTCCACGTTGGATCAATTGATTTTCCTCTACTAGTAATTCGAAACCCTCGCCATTTAATTTTACTGTATCAAGACCAATATGAATTAATACTTCAACGCCGGTATCTGTGACTAAACCAATTGCATGTTTCGTTGGGAAAATCATCATTACTTTACCATCAACCGGTGATTTTAAAATATTGTCTTTTGGCATAATACCAAATCCAGGTCCCATCATTCCTGAGGCAAACGCTTGGTCAGGAACTTCTGATAAAGGAATAATCTCTCCCGTTATAGGCATCTCAAAATCTTCTGATTTAAATGTTGTACTCGTGTTATCCGTTTTTTCTAATTCTTCTACTGAGACATTGGTTTTTGGTGCAGGATTTCCTTTTGCAAGACGTTTTTTCATCGCCTCAGCTAAGAATTCAACAGATGTACCAATAATGACTTGGACATTTGTTTTACTAATACGCATTGTGCCACGTGCACCGTATTTTTTTAGTTCTTTTTCATCTACTTGATCTGCGTCTTTCACAGTTAAACGAAGACGGGTCGTACAGTAATCGACTTGTTGAATATTTTCTTTACCACCTAATCCTTCGATAGTGTGATAAGCTTTTGCATCAAGTACTTCATCTTGATTTCCTTCGATTTCTTGCGTTTCCTCATCATCATCTTCACGTCCAGGTGTTTTTAAGTCAAACTTGATAATCAGGAAGTAGAAGATAACAAAATATATTACAGCTAATACTAAGCCAAGTACGATTAATAATAGTGGCTTTTGGGCAATACCAAAGTTTAATAGATAATCAATTAAACCTGCTGAGAAACCAAAGCCATCATGAATACCTAATGTAGAAGCAACCATTAAAGAAATACCTGTTAAAACAGCATGAATTGCATATAAAACAGGTGATAGGAACATAAATGTAAATTCAATAGGTTCCGTTACCCCTGTGATAAACGCTGTTAAAGCGATTGATAAGAACATACCACCTACTGCAGCTCGTTTCTCTTTTTTTGCTGCAAAGTACATTGCCAAACAAGCTGCTGGTAAACCGAACATCATAATTGGGAAAAACCCCGCTTGGAATAATCCTGCTGTTGGATCGCCTGCTAAGAAACGAGGAATATCACCTTTTACAATTTCACCTGCTGCGTTTTTAAATTCACCAAAGTCAAACCATATAATTGTGTTAATGACATGGTGTAATCCTACTGGAATTAATAATCGATTTAAGAAACCGTAAGCACCAACACCTAATGCACCAGCACCAAGCATCCAGTTCCCTGTGCCATCAATAACATCTTGAACCGGCCCCCATACAAAAGCAAGAATTCCTGAAAGTATTGCCATCGTAATCGATGTTATAATTGGAACAAACCGTTTACCACCAAAGAATGATAACCATTCAGGAAATTTAACATTGTAAAATTTATTGTATAAAAGTCCAGCAACTACACCTGCTATAATCCCACCGAAAACCCCCATATTTAAATCGGTATTAATTTTTTCTAATACTCCCGTTAATACTAAATGAGCAATTGCTCCTGCAAGTGCAGCACCACCACTATTATCAAAAGCCAAGCCCATTGCAATACCAATCGCAAAAATAAGAGGTAAGTTACCTAAGATTGCATCACCTGATGCCGCCATTACCTTCGCAATAATCTGTATGAAGTTTACATGGAAACTTCCAAGCATATCATCAGATCCTAAACGAACAAGCAATGCTGCTGCAGGCAATGTGGCAATCGGAAACATTAAAGACTTACCGATTTTTTGTAAAAAACCTAACATAATCTACACTCTCCTTTGTTTTTTAAATCTATTGGTATAGTTGTCTATACCAATAGTAAAGCGCTTTCATAGATTTTCAATACTTTTTTATGTAATGCATTCTATTCTCCCTTGTATTGAAAGATACCATATCATAAAATTTGGCTTTTTCAAGAGAATATATTCTCTTCTCCTTCAAAGTTTGCTTTTAGAAACTTCTGTTGCTGCGTGACATTGCTATTACTTATATTCTATGTTTCTTTTTTAATTCTCATTCTTTACGACTTTTATAGAACGCTATAAAATAAAACCTCTGATTCTATAAGAATCAGAGGTTATTAGTCTCTTAAAAGAACAAATCCCAATTGTGCCGTTGATTTTTTTTCAAATCGCTTTGAACCCGCTCTCTTGCAGGTGGGTGTCGTATTTGAAACTTTAAAGGTCCCATGACGGGCATGTTTGCCATTTCAAAATGCCAACTCCCAACGATACTATGTTCGGTCAAAACTGATTAAGTTTCATCGAACACTTCAGGATTTGTTGTTGAGTTAATATTAACACGAATGTTCAGAAAAATCAAAATTAATTAAAAGTATTTTAAGGAAAAAATTTATGAAAATAATTAAACCCTTTACCAATTTTAGATTGGCAAAGGGTTCTTCATAGTTATCCAGAAACACGCACGAGCGCTCTCCACTTTAGTCTTATCTAGCTGCGGACGCTAGCTTTTCGGGCCAAATAACCTCCCCGCTGTGAGGCAAAAAGCGCCTCTTCGCGTGAAGAACATTTGACCGACAAAGCTGATCGAGCGCCCTCCGCTTTTAGTCTTCGTCAGCTAGTGTTTTTGTGCGGATGTGTAAGTCATCTAATTGAGCTGTAGCAACTGTGCTTGGAGCATCAGTAAGTAAGCAACTAGCAGATGCTGTTTTAGGGAACGCGATAGTGTCACGTAGGTTGTCACGACCAGCTAGTAGCATGATGAAACGGTCAAGACCAAATGCTAAACCACCATGTGGCGGAACTCCATATTCAAAGGCATCCATTAAGAAACCAAATTGTTCTTGTGCTTGTTCTTGAGTGAACCCTAGTACTTCGAACATTTTTTCTTGTAGTTCTTTTTCGTAAATACGAAGTGAACCACCACCAAGTTCGTAACCGTTAAGTACGATATCGTAAGCTTGTGCACGAACTTCACCAGGAGCTGTGTCCATTTTTTCAAGATCTTCATCGAATGGACGAGTGAATGGATGGTGAGCTGCTGTGTAGCGACCTTCTTCTTCTGAGTATTCAAGTAATGGCCAATCAGTAATCCATAAGAACGCGAATTGAGATTCATCGATTAAGCCTAGTTCTTTACCTAATTTTTTACGAAGAGCTCCAAGAGAATCAGCAACAACAGATTTTTTATCTGCTACGAATACTAATGTATCGCCTGGCTCTGCTTTCATACGTTCTACTAATTTTTGACCGAATTCATCTTGGAAGAACTTACCAATCGGGCCTGTTAGACCCTCTTCAGTAACTTTAATCCATGCAAGACCTTTTGCACCATAACGACCAACGAACTTAGTTAATTCATCTAAGTCTTTACGAGAGTACTTATCGTTTGCACCTTTGATGTTAATACCTTTTACTTGTTTACCATCTTCAACAGTTTGAGCGAATACTTTGAAGTTACATCCAGCAACTACATCAGAAAGCTCGATTAATTCTAAACCGAAGCGAACATCTGGTTTATCTGAACCGTAACGTGACATTGCTTCGTCATATTTCATACGTTGGAATGGACGTGGAACATCGATTCCTTTGATTTCTTTCATTACGTTTTGGATTAAACGCTCGTTAATATCAAGAATTTCCTCTTGTGTTAAGAAGCTCATTTCCATATCGATTTGAGTGAATTCTGGTTGACGGTCAGCACGTAAGTCTTCGTCACGGAAGCAACGAGCGATTTGGAAATACTTTTCAAATCCAGATACCATCAATAATTGTTTAAACAATTGTGGTGATTGTGGTAGTGCGTAGAATTCGCCTTCGTGTACACGTGATGGTACAAGATAGTCACGTGCGCCTTCTGGAGTTGATTTTGTTAAGATTGGTGTTTCAACTTCTAGGAAACCTTCATCTTGTAAAAAGTTACGAATGATTTTTGTTACGTCAGAACGTAATTTGAATGTGTTGTACATCACAGGACGACGTAAGTCTAGGTAACGGTATTTTAAACGTAAATCTTCGTTTACTTGAATACGGTCCTCAATTTGGAATGGTGGTGTTTTTGCTTTGTTGATTAAAGTAACTTTATCAACGTAAACTTCGATTTCACCAGTTTCTAAGTTCGGGTTGACCATTTCTGGTGTACGAGGACGAACTTCACCTTCTATTTCGATAACATATTCGCTACGGAATGTATCCGCAAGATCTAATGCTTCTTGAGAGTTTTCTGGTGTGAACACAACTTGTGTTAAACCAGTCCTGTCACGTAAATCGATGAAGATTAATCCACCGAAGTCACGACGGTATTGTACCCAACCTTTTAATACGACGCGCTCGCCAACGTTTTCAGCGCGCAATACTCCACATTCATGTGTACGTGTTGCCATGTATAATTCCTCCAATTATTGTTCTTTCTGTTTCGTTAAATAGTTTACTAAATCATGGAATGGAACCATTTCTTGATTGCCTGTTGCCATGTGTTTAACAGTTGCTTGTTGTTCAGCTAATTCTGATTCGCCAAGTACAATAACCCATGTAGCTTTTTGACGGTCAGCTGATTTCATTTGTGCTTTCATTTTACGATTTGAATAATCTATTTCAGTAGAAATGCCTTTTGCACGGAAAGAACTTGCTAATTCTACAGCTTTTAGTTTAGCTTCATCGTCCATAGCAACAATGTACATATCTAATTGATTTTCAGTATCCAACTCTTTTCCTTCAGCTTCTAAAGCTAATAGTAAACGTTCGATACTCATTGCAAATCCAATACCAGGTGATTCAGGGCCACCTATTTCTTCTACAAGACCGTTATAGCGACCTCCACCACATAATGTTGTGATGGCACCTAATCCCTCAGCAGTACTCATAATTTCAAAAGTAGTATGGTTATAGTAATCTAAACCACGAACAAGATTTGGATCTACTTCATAAGAAATACCAAGTACGTCTAAATATTTTTTCACTTGTTCGAAATAGTTTGCAGATTCTTCATTTAAGTAATCTGTTAATGCTGGTGCTGTTTCCATTAACGGATGATCGTGATCCACTTTACAATCTAAAATACGAAGTGGATTTTTTTCAAGACGTGATTGACAGTCTGAGCAAAATTCGTGAATATGTGGTTCAAAGTGTTTCACTAATGATTCACGGTGTTTTGCACGAACTTCATGGTCTCCAAGTGAATTAATCACTAATTTTATATCTTTTAATCCAGCCGATTCATATACATTCATTGCAAGAGCAATAACTTCTGCGTCAATTGCTGGATCTTTACTACCGATTGCTTCTACACCAAATTGTACAAATTGACGATAGCGACCTGCTTGTTGACGTTCATAGCGGAACATTGGCCCAATATAAGATAATTTCACTGGTTGATCTGGTTGACCGAACATTTTATGTTCAACGTATGAACGCACAACTGCTGCTGTCCCCTCTGGACGAAGAGTAAGTGAACGATCACCACGGTCTTTAAATGTGTACATTTCCTTTTGCACGATATCTGTTGTATCGCCTACACCACGTTGAAATAGCTCAGTGGATTCAAAAATTGGTGTGCGAATTTCTTGGTAACGGTAAACTTGGCAAAGATGGCGGATGATTTCCTCAACCTTTTGCCATTTTTCTGTTTGGCCCGGTAAAATATCTTGTGTGCCTCTAGGTACTTTAAAACTCATACACAGTTCTCCTTTCTATTCATGAACAGCTTCAACGTAAGATTTTCCGCATTTAATAAAAAAAGCTCCCGCCCCTTGCTTTACGCAAGGGACGAGAGCTATATATGCTTCCGCGGTTCCACCCTAGTTGATTTAGCTTTTACTTACTAAATCCTCTCAAATCGGATAACGGCCGATTCCGTTTTCCCCTACTAGATTACTCGTTCGAAGAAAAACCTCTCAAGTGTTTTTCACTAATCGGTACAATAGAAAAGATTACAGCCACGTCTTTTCCTCTCTTAAAAGTACTGCTTGATAGTTACTTTCTTGGTCATAGGCATTTAATAATCATACAGATTACTTCATATCATATCATTTCCGAGAAATATGTCAACTATTTAAAAAAACATATAGTTTTTTATGTCTTTTCAATTTACAATGGAAGAAAGGAGGGAAATCATGAATACAAAAAGACTATATATAGCGACTATTGTCTCAATTTGTCTAGTATTAGTCATCTCCATGTTTTCAGTAATTCCACAAGCAGATGCAGCTACGACACAATTGAAAGTAACAGCAAGTGCACTAAATATTAGAAGTACCCCTAACACCAGTTCAAAAGTCCTTTCATCAATTAAGAAGAATACGACTGTAACTAAGCTCGCAAAAAGTGGAAGCTGGTATCAAGTGAAGTATAAAAATATAAAAGGTTGGGCATCAGCCAAATATTTAAAAACGGTTACGCCTACCGTTTCAACCGCTTCTCTTACTTCGAAAATCGTAACTTCTAAAACGGACAACTTGAATATTCGTCAAACTAACTCCGCTACTTCTAAGTCTCTTGGAAAATTAAACAAAGGAAAGACAGCTACATATATCCAACAAAAGAATGGCTGGGTTAAAATTAAAACAGCAAGCATTACTGGTTGGGTAAGTGCCACATATGTGACGATTTCAAACAACAAAACAACAGCATCAAAACCTAAAATTACGAATGCTAAAGAGAATTTATACTTTGTCGTCACTGCTAACTCATTATCTGTACGTTCAGAACCTACATCAAGTTCTACAAAATTAGATTACGTATATAAAAATGAATCATTACTAATCTCACGTACAGCAAATAATGGTTGGGTAGAAGTTACTTATCAAACAGGAAAAAAAGGCTGGGTATCTGTTAAATACGGTACACAAAAAGTAAAAGAGCCAACAACTAGCTCCATCACAGTAGTAGTACCAGAAGAAACAACTTACTATTATGTAACAGAACGTACCGGATTAACAATGCGTGATAATTATAGTGCAAGTGCTGAATCACTTGGACAAGACGTACCATTTGAATCAAAAGTACAAATTTTAAAACAAGCAAGTAATGGCTGGATTTATGTAAGTTATAATGATGTTGAAGGTTGGATTAATGGCAGTACATACTATGGATTTGCTTCAACAGCTGATATCTCATTTACAGCAAGTGTCCCTTCCAAAACACAATATTTTGTTATGCAATCTAGTACTTTAAATGTTCGATCATTACCTACAACTGCTGCACCATCGCTTGGTAAAGTATCAAAAGGAAATTACTTTAAAGTATTACGCGTTTCAAATAACAATTGGGTAGAAGTTCAGTATACTTCAAAACAAAAAGGGTGGATTTCAGCTAATACTACTAGCAGCAAAATTACTACCAAAAAACCTACAACAACTGTATCTGATAGTGTAAAAGGATCCCTAGCTGGTATTAAAATTGTTATTGACCCTGGTCATGGTAAACAAGACAACGGTGCATCAGGTAATGGCGTAGTAGAAAAAACTTTGAACTTAAAAGCTGCAAAAGCAATTCAAACTGCTATTGAAAATGTTGAAGGCACTGTGTATATGACCCGTACAACTGATACTCAATTTTTAACACTGGATGAGCGTGCTGCATATGCGAAGCAAAAAGGTGCAAATGCCTTTATCAGTGTACATCATAATTCAGGTCCTTCTTCTGCTACTGGTTATGAAAGTTATTATTCAACTTCTAATAGAGTAAGTAGCGCAAAATTCGCAGAAGCAATTCATGAAGGTATAAAGGATGCTATTAAAGAAGAATATCCAAGCTATAGTGACCGTAAATTAAAGAAAGTGGATTACTATGTTGTAAGATACAATTCTGTAGTATCCGTACTATTAGAACTTGGATTCGTTTCCAATTCTTCTGATGCTAAATTAGTAAATAGTGATCATTATCGTGAAACAGTAGCTGAAGGCGTTGTAAATGGTCTTCTCGCATACTATGGTCGCGACTAACTAAAATACTCAAAATTGAGCAATCATACCCACGAAATGATTGCTTCAGATTGTCGACAAAAGATATCGAGAGGACGCCCTCTTGATATCTTTTGTCATTTTTTATATTTTTAATAGGTAAACATAGGATTCTGCTTATGCAGTACCCTACGAGAATTTTTCACGATACTTACGCTATTTACCATGTCGAAATAACCGGCTTTATCAAATTCACTGTAGCAAAAATAATCATCACCTGCATGGACAAATTTTTAAGACATCGTAAAGTTTATCACTTAGAATGTATTATTTTATTCTATAGTTGTTGTTTTGTATTGTTCGTTTACGCATCTAGTTGATTGGAACGGAGGGAGGCGACTCCTGCGGGAGAAGCGGGAAAGTCGAGACCCTGGACTGAGCATCGCGAAGGAAGCGGCTCGACACCGCCCGCGGAAAGCGTCCGCCCGTAGTGGAAATCAACGGTCTTATTTATCTCTACTAATTGTAAAAGAAAAAGGACTGTAGTAATCAAATCCATAATATGATTGCTTTTTTATTGCAAAAAAATCCCTTATCAATTGATTTAGATCCATTTGTGAATATCGTTTGATCAGGGATTTCTTCGTATTATTTAGATTCAATTAATATTGTAACAGGTCCGTCATTGATTAGCTTTACATCCATCATTGCACCGAATACTCCTGTTTCAACATGTAAACCAAGTGCGCATAGTGTACTGTTGAAGTATTCCCATAATGGCAATGCATCTTCTGGACGAGCCGCATCTGTAAAGCTTGGACGATTACCTTTTTTAATATCAGCATACAAAGTAAATTGAGATACTGATAAAATGGCCCCCCCATGCTCTTTAATAGAGTGATTCATCTTACCTTCTTCATCTTCCCAAATGCGCATTTTTGCAATCTTTTTTGCAACATAGTCTGCATCATCCTTTGTATCACCATGTGTAATCCCCACTAGTAACACATAGCCCTCGTCAATCTTCCCAGTCACCTTACCATCTACAGTGACAGACGCTTCTTTACTTCGTTGTAAGACTACTCTCATGCTAAATCTCCTATCTTAGTGCATTACACGTTGTACTGAATAGATATCAGGAATTTGTTTAACGCGATCTACAACTTTATATAAATGTTGAATATGACGTATTTTTAATGTCAAATTGATCGTAGCAATTTTATCTCGATCTGTGCGAGCACTTATTCCACTAATCGATGTTTTTGTTTCTGTTACAACTTGTATTACTTCGTTTAACATGCCAACTCGATCAAAGCCTGAGATTTCGATATCGACATCAAATAATTTTTGTTCCTGTTCTAAATTTTGTCCCCATTCAACATCGATTAATCGTTCATGTTCTTCTGATGTTTGGATATTTAGACAATCTGCACGATGAACAGATACGCCTCTACCTTTTGTAATAAAACCAACAATTTCATCGCCTGGTACAGGATTACAGCAACGAGATAAACGGATTAGTAGATTTTCTAATCCTTTAACAACAACACCTGTTTCAGTTACTTTTTGTTTTGCAGGTGATTTCATCTCTTTCGTAATTTTTTCTATCACTTCTTCTTGAGAACGTTGTTTTCTGACACGTTCTGCAAGACGATTCACGACTTGCAAGGCTGTCATACCGTTAAAGCCAACAGCTGCAACTAAGTCATCCTCATTTGCATAATTTAATTTTTCACATACTCTTTTAAAGTTTTCGAGTGTTAAAATTTCTTTTGGATCATAGCCTTGTTCAATGATTTCTTTTTCGATCATTTCACGGCCTTTGTTCACATTGTCTTCACGTAATTGCTTTTTAAAGAATTGCTTAATCTTATGTTTTGCTTGTGAAGATTGTGCGATATTCAACCAATCTCGACTCGGACCAAATGATTGTTTAGATGTCATGATCTCTATAATATCGCCAGTTTTTAAAGGCGTGTCTAACGGTACCATTTTACCATTTACTTTTGCACCTATTGTTTTGTTCCCGATTTCTGAGTGAACTCGATATGCAAAGTCAATTGGTACAGAACCAGCTGGTAACTCGATAACATCACCTTTAGGAGAAAATACATAAACCATGTCAGAGAATAAATCGAATTTCAATGATTCCATGAATTCTTCCGCATTGGATGATTCGTTTTGGAATTCTAATATTTCGCGGAACCATGTTAATTTATTGTCAATATTTGATTTGTTATTTTCAACATTCTTGCCTTCTTTATATGCCCAATGAGCAGCAACCCCGAACTCTGCAATTTTATGCATTTCCTTGGTACGGATTTGCACTTCTAGCGGATCCCCATAAGGTCCGATTACAGTTGTATGAAGGGATTGGTAAAGATTTTGCTTTGGCATTGCAATATAGTCTTTGAAGCGACCTGGCATTGGTTTCCAAAGTGTATGCACAATACCAAGTACTGCGTAGCAATCTTTAATACTATCTACTATTACGCGAACAGCTAGCAGGTCGTAGATTTCATTAAATTGCTTGTTTTGTAAAACCATTTTGCGATAAATACTATAAATATGCTTTGGACGGCCAGATAAATCTGCATTAATATGGATATCATTAAGCTGAAGGTGAACCTCTTCCATTACTGATTTTAAATAATCTTCACGTTCTACACGTTTTCGTTTCATTAAGTTCACGATACGATAATATTGCTGTGGATTTAGATATCGTAATGCAGTATCTTCTAGCTCCCATTTAATAGCCGACATTCCTAGTCGGTGTGCCAACGGAGCAAAAATTTCAAGTGTTTCTTTTGAGATACGACGTTGTTTTTCAACAGGCAAATGTTTAAGCGTTCTCATATTATGTAATCTGTCTGCTAATTTGATGAGAATGACACGGATATCCTGAGCCATTGCTACGAACATTTTACGATGATTTTCAGCCTGTTGTTCAGCTTTCGATTTATATTTAATCTTACCAAGCTTTGTTACACCATCTACAAGCATTGCAACTTCTTCACTAAATTGTTCTACAAGGTCTTCTCGCGTGACAGGAGTATCTTCTACTACATCATGTAAGAAACCTGCTGAAACTGTTTCTGGGTCCATTTGTAGGTCGGCTAAAATACCAGCTACTTGTACAGGATGTAAGATATATGGCTCTCCTGAACTTCTGAACTGTTCTTTATGCGCGTCTTTTGCTATTTCATATGCCTTTTTTACAAATGCGACGTGTTCGTCATTCATATATGATGTAAGAATTGCAAAAACTTCTTCTACTGTCATCACTTGATCTTTCGCCATGTTAGCCCACCCTATTTCATAATTTTTCCGATTAGGTATAACTTTAATTGTATAAAAAAAACAGCCTATTTGTAAAGGCTATTCCCCCGAAAAAATCGACAATTCGACAAATTACTTCTAGTTTCTCGCGCCAGTGCCTTGAGGTCCAATAACCTCTACCATATGAGGGAAAAAGCACCTCTTTGTGTACAAAAATTTGCTTGTCTGGGCTAAACGGGCACGTTCCAATTTTAAATGATGAAAGCCCTCAAGCTGATGCTATGAGGGCTTCCATCATTAGTCCAATAATAATGACTAGTATTGCATTAAAGTGAATACATCATAACCTTCGATTTTATCACGGCCATGTAGTTCTTCAAGCTCGATTAAAAATGCGCAACCTACTATTTCTCCGCCAAGTTGTTCAACTAAACGAATTGCAGCATCAACAGTACCACCAGTAGCTAGTAAGTCATCCACGATTAATACTTTTTGTCCTGGTTTCACTGCATCTTTGTGCATTGTTAATGTATCTTTACCATATTCAAGACCGTAGTCAGCAGAAACTACTTCACGTGGTAATTTACCAGGTTTACGTACTGGTGCAAAACCAATTTCAAGCGCATAAGCTACTGGACATCCTGTGATGAAACCACGAGCTTCTGGTCCTACGATTAATTCAGCACCAACTTTTTTAGCGTATTCTACGATTTGGTCTGTTGCATATTTATATGCTTTACCATTATCCATAATTGTTGTGATATCTTTGAAAGAAATACCTTCTTTAGGCCAGTCTTCTACGATAGTCACATATTGTTTTAAATCCATTATTATTGTTCCTCCTCAGAAACTGTCTGACCATTTAAACGGTGGTCAAACCAATCTCTTAAATCCTTATATGGCGCATACAATAGGGTTTGTTCTAAATCCATTTGTTGCGATCGTTCTTGATAGATTTTAGCGCTTGTTAAATCTTTTTTAGGCGGATCATCTACAATTTTCGCGAGTCCATTTTCTATTGTAACAAATCCAAGTTCAAAAAACACCTGTGTCATGAAAATAAGCATATCGCGGCTCCAGCCTTTATGTTTTGCTAAATCAGTTAAATGCTGACGCAAGTGGAAAATCTGTCTTTTTCTCAAAAATGAATAATACCACACAAACTGCTCTCGTGTAGGCATTCCATCGAAATAGTGAGAATCTGGCATATAAAAATGTGCATAAATCCGAGTTGGTTTTACGCATTTTAATAGCGATTCTAGCATTTGAACATTTTGTGGCAAATCTAATAATACGACATATGGACGACAATTTGCATTTGAAATATTTTCCGAAAACTCGCGAATTTCTTTCGGAATTAGAGATTCATAGTAGCTAATTGTTGCTTCTCTAAACGCTAAAAAAGTAACTTCCTCAAGAGGAATGGTTTGTAACCAACGTGCTACTTGACGAATACCTCTTAAATCAAATAGTTGCCATTCATCCGTTTTGACATCTTGTAGCATGAGTTGTGGCTTTTTACGACCATTCCATTCATTGATTTGAAGATCTCCAGCAAAGGACACCTTGATACCATATGTTAATTCATCTACTAAATAGCCTTTATGAAAACCTACTGCATCCAATTCTTGATTATCCGAACCTATTTGTAGCTTAATATGATCCTCATTTGCACCAATTTTGCGCATTGATTGAACAGAGGCGTCTTCAATAGCATACATAGGTTTTGCAAAACTTGTACCAAACGGAGCTAATGTGCGAACGTCTTCGATTGCTTCGATATCAATTTCATCCATTGTGAGTGGAATATCAACTTCTAAAACAGGAATTAAATCTTCTTCTGTTAAACACTCTCTGGCTTGTTTATCTAAGCGATACCGCAATTCATCGACATCTTCCATCGCAAATGTCATCCCGGCAGCCATGGGGTGCCCTCCAAATGCTGGCAAAATCTCTCTGTTTTTAGAAAGTTCCTTGTACATATGAAAGCCTTCAATACTACGAGCAGATCCTTTTGCAGTACCTTTTTCTACATCTATTGAAAGGATAATTGTTGGGCGGTAGTATTTTTCTACAAGTCTCGATGCTACAATTCCAACTACGCCTGGATTCCAGCCCTCTTCTGCAATGACTAATACTTGTGAATTGCCAATTTCCTCATCATTTTCAACCATTGCGATGGCTTGTTCAGTTATGTCTGTAACGATGGCTTGGCGTTCTTTATTCTGTTCGTTTAAGTAATTCGCCATTGATGTTGCTTCGTTTGAATCTTGTGCCATTAAGAAGTCAACGCCTGGTGCTGCATCACCCAGTCTACCTAGAGCATTTAGTCTTGGCGCAAAGCCAAAGCCAATTGTTTCTTCATTTATTTCTTGTTGGGTTGTTCCAGATACTTTACACAATGCTTTAACGGCAGGTCTTGTGGAATGTTGTAATGACTCAATTCCAGCTTTTACAAGATAACGATTTTCGTCTAGTAGTGGTACTAGGTCAGCAATCGTGCCGATTGCTACGATTTCTACTAGATGCTTAGGAAATTTACCATATAATGCATGTGCTACTTTAAAGGCGACTCCAACACCCGCTAATTCGCCAAATGGATACTGCCCTTCTGGGTGTCTTGGATGAATAATAACATCTGCAGGTGGTAATATTTCACCGGGTTCATGGTGATCTGTTATGATAACGTCCATGCCTAAATCTTTTGCAACCTGTACTTCATGATTACCAGCAATACCGTTGTCGACCGTAATAATAAGTTGGAAGCCTTCATCATGTGCCTGTCTAAAAAGTCTTTCACTTGGACCATAGCCATCTGTAAATCGATTAGGGATCATATGAGCTACATCTGCACCAAGGTCTTGTAAAACGGTTTTCATGACTGTCGTGCTAGTAATACCATCGGCGTCGTAATCACCATAAATTAGGATCTTTTCTTTGTCTTGGATTGCTTTATTTATTCGTTCAACAGCTTCCTTCATGCCATACAGTTCAAATGGATCATGGATGGCATTTTCATCAATCGTTAAAAAAGCACGAGCTGCTTCAACTGTATTGAAACCGCGTGCTACTAAAATTTTAGCTGTGATTGATGAAATTTTAAGTCCGTCCTGTAATTCTTTAACTAGCTGTTCATCTGGGCGATTAATACGCCATCTTTTTTCAGTCGCTGTCATTATTTCACTTCCTCATGAGTTTCATTATACAAAATATATGCGTTACTTTGAAAGTAGAATACAATATTGGGATTATTGGATAGGGATGGGGTTTACTATTGCAGTTTAGAATTGGATGGTTAAAAGTATTATTTTGAAAAGGGATGGGCCAAAATTGAAGGGAATTTACTTTATTAACACGAGTGTTGATTGTCCAGTTTTATCCATAAAAATGGATAATCAACTGATACTCGCTACGGATTTCTCGCTTTCCTGCGGGCGTGCGCTGAGCCGCTTCCTTCGCTCCGCTACGTGCAGGGTCTCAGCTGCCACGCTTTTCCCGCGGGAGTCGAGCAATCCTCCGCTACAATCAATAAACAATGAGACACAAGAACCTTGAAAGTATGATATAGAAGAATATTCTTCCTATTTTATCCTAATCAACACGCTTGTTATATTAATTAATTTACTCCGTCTTTTTGGCACAACTTACTGGTGTTTAGCACCACTCAACTGATGATTGGCACCACTCATAGGTTCATTTTCACCACTCAGTCTCATTATCACTACTCAGCTGGTGTTTAGCACCACTCAACTGATGATTAGCACCACTCATAGGTTCATTTTCACCACTCAGTCTCATTATCACTCTCAGCCGGTGATTAGCACCACTCAACTGCGGATTAGCACTACTCATAGGTTCATTTTCACCACTCAGTCTCATTATCACTACTCAGCCGGTGATTAGCACTACTCATAGGTTCATTTTCACTACTCAGCGGTTCATTAGCTCCACTCGTTGCCAACTAGCAATATTCAGGCACTATTCATATTTGCTTAAAACACCATCCTATTAACCAGCTGGATTCGATCCACCAAATAGAAAGACCACAGCAGATTTCAAACTAAACTGTGGCCCACTCTTCTATTTCACTGTGAATTCAATTGCTATCGGTTTTGAGGCAGCTTTTCCTTTAGAAGTCTTTAAACCTTTATTATCTATGAAAATTACATAGTTTCCCTTTGCTAAGTTTTTGCTCGTTGATAATTTGATGGTTTTACCCTTTGAATCTTTCTTCAAAGTAAATCCTGATATTTTTTTACCTGCACTTAATACATAGATATTGCTGGTAGTTAGAGTTGAAGGCTTAATCGCAGTACTAAATGTTATGGTTGTTGATTTTTTTGTCTTCATACTTTTTAAGTTTGTTACCTTTACATAGCTCGATGTTGATGATGCTGAGATAGTTACAAGATGTATTTTTTTGTTATATTTCGTAATCATAGCTTTTTGTGAGGCTGTTAACCCAGTAGATATCGAGTATAATGGTGCAAATTGTGTTTTAAATGTTAGCGATTTTCCATTAACCAAATGATTCATCCAACTTGTAATGGCAGATGAATTATTTTCTAGATATTGTTCTTCTGCAGTAGGTTGAGGTGTTGTAAAGGTAATTTTCTTTCCTTGTGTTGTAACATTTTCTGCACTTACCGCTTCAACCAGTACTTTATATGAAGTACCCCCTTTTAAATTAGTTAGGGAATATTTTAAATCGGTTGTCGTGGCTATTAATCGATCATTTACATAAATATAATATTTTTCAGTTGGTACGACTGCATTTTCACTTGGGGTGTAAGAAATAATTGCAGACGTTTTTGTAATATCATTAACTGTTAGCTTTTGGACGTCATCTGGCGTTCTTTGAACATAATTAACCAAGCCATATCCATAGTAAGAATCTTTTCCTTTATTGCCCAAATCAATCGTATAATTTCTTAATATCTTTCGTAACTGTTCATTTGAGTAGTCAGGATATTGTTGTTTTAATAATGCTAAAAATCCTGTAACATGTGGTGTTGAAAATGAAGTTCCTGAATCTTGAGCAATGTTACTATGTAATCCCAATGAATAGATATCACTACCTGGCGCAGTAAATTCAACTTTTGACCCGGTGTTTGAAAAATAGGAAATTTGATTATTTTCATCTACAGAAGATACTGCAATCACTTGATTATATTTCGCAGGATACTCTACATCTTTTCCTATACCGTCATTACCTGCTGTTGCAACT
>DATMJF010000377.1:0-8020 GCA_035554455.1 Rummeliibacillus sp. | reverse complement strand
ACCACAACTGTCAATGTTGATGTTAATAGTGTAATGGCAAAAGCAAGAATATAACTCATTGCTAAAAAGTATATTAACTGTACATAATAGATACTTGGATAGTAACCTGCAATCCAAAAAACGACCATGATCATGCCGACTAATATAAGGTGTCCGTAATATTTGCTCATAATAATGTAGCTGGGTAGCACCGATAGTGGGAAGTCCATCTTGGCGACCATTGAATATCTTTGGTAAATGGATTTGGAAGCATTTAAAATCGCTTTTTGAATAAAGAACCAGAACGAGATTCCAGCTAGCATCCAGTAGATATATGGAACCTCGACTCCATTTTCACCTTTCATTAAGCCACGATCCGATGCGAAGCCAAAGACGAACCAATACATCGCCATTTGAATTGCTGGGTTGAGAATTTCCCATGCAAAGCCCAAATAGTTATTCTGATTGTCCATGCGCAATTGGAAACTTGCTAAGCGCATAATCAAATAAAAAGAATTTACTTGTTCTTTTATAATTTTAATAAGTGCTCTCATTTCGATTTTTTCCTCAATTTCATGTATTGAATTTGTTGTGAATTAGAAGTATTTTGTTTTTGTTTTAAGTATAGCTAATTTGTTAATTATTCATAACTATTTTCTATTATCCATAAAATTTGTTATGAAAAGATTTAGATTAAGTGAGTAATTGTTAAAATTGCTCTTGAATTTAGCTATCAATGTTATATTTGAATTTCCTATGCATTATTACGTTGAATACTGCACAAAGCTTGGCCGTATCTAACGTAAACGTTTTTTCTAATTCGAAGTTTCATTTCTGAGTTTCCTCTATTAAAGAGTAAAATTTTACATATAACATTTCTTTGCATCCATAGAAAAACACTTCACATAGTATAACATATTAATGGAAAATATTCTGTCAGTGAAATGGGCAATTTTGTTGTGTTTTGGCAAAAAATATATACAGCTACGTACGCACGAAATACAGAGTGAATTTTGTGGTTTAGAATAGGTAGCTAGCGGGACTAAAAATATCGTTTGCAAATTCATACTATGTCTTCTTTTCAATCTAACTGATCGATTGCTCCCCTTGTTCGCGGATCCACTTTTCTTATTATTCTAGTTTCTGCCGCGCTCAATGAAGAGTATTCTTAATCTTTATCATTTTACTCGCGTTCTCGGGAAAAATACTCGCGTTCTCAACCAATTTACTCGCACATTTTCGAATTGTATTCATTTTACGTCTTCGTCTCAATCTAACATATCCTTAATCGTGTTCCGCTTTTAAGTCAAAAAGCCCTACCACTACTGGTAGGGCTTTAAATATTTAGACATTACTTTCCGAATACTTGTTTTACGAGGCGTTCTGATGCTTTGCCGTCTTCCCATACGCAGAATTTTTCATTAAAGCGATTGAATTGTTCATGTGAGTAGTGTCCTTCTTTAAGGGCACGTCCGATTTCTTCGAATAGGTCTTGTTCGTTTTGAACGATTTTCCCTGGTGCATCTGCTTCGATGTCGATGTAGAAGCCACGAAGTCGATCACGATAATCTTCTAGGTCGTACATGTAGAAGATAATTGGGCGATTTAAGATTGCATAGTCAAAGAATACAGATGAGTAATCTGTAATTAATAGGTCACTGACTAAGTATAGGTCTGCGATATCATAGTAGTTTGAAACGTCTTTGATAAAATCACCGTATTGACTGAAATCAAAGTTTTCGGATACAAGATAGTGCATACGTGCAAGTAATACAAAATCGTCACCGTATTGTTCTTTTAGTTTTTGAATATCAAATTGGAATTGGAATTTGTATTTTCCTTTTTTGAAGAATTGGTCATCACGCCATGTTGGTGCGTAAAGGACGATTTTCTTGTTATCAGGAATGTTCAATGATTTACGGATTTTCGCAATTTCCGCTGGATCTTCATGTTGTAGTGCATCGTTACGTGGGTATCCAGATTGAATCATCGGTCCTTTAAAGTGGAATGCACGTCCAAGAATTTCTTCGGTATATGGGTTTGGTGCTACTAGATAGCTCCAGTTTTTTGATTCGGCAATGATATTCTTGCGGTATTTCTTTGTTTTTGTACCAGGCATGTGAACTTCTTCGATATCAGTTCCTAGTTTTTTAAGTGGCGTACCATGCCAAGTTTGTACATAGGTTGTGTCCTTTGGTCGTGTCATCCATTTTGGATAGCGTACGTTATTTACCCAATATTGTGCACGTGGGAAAGTAAGTAACCATTTTAGAGTGAATCGTTTCATATAAGGGACGCCCATTTCTTCGAACAATGGGATACTGCCTTTATCAATACTCCAAACTAGTTTATATTCAGGATTATGTTCTTTCATATATTCATAAATCGCACGTGGATTATCGCTATAACGTTTGCCGTGGAAGCTTTCGAATATGACCAGGTTTTTAATACGAGGTGTTTTGCGTCCGATAAAGCGGAAAGCCTTAGCAAAATATTTCTTAAATGTTTTGTTATTTAACATCATCTTTTCACTCTTTCATGTGGTATTAAAATGTTTATGTAAAAATTTAATCTGCAAATTATCATAACATAGATAGGCATGTCCATCAATCGGACGCAATAATAGAACATTTAAATAGGTATATTTGTGTCATTTTGAAGGACAATAAGTTATGGGTTTTTTGACTCTGAATTTAGTTTATATTGAAGTATTCGTATTTTTTTTCATTAAAAAATCATTAATTTGCTCTCACTAGCATAAAAAAAGTGCTACTATACGGAAGGAATTATTTTTTAGTAAACGAGGTGATTTTCGATGATCGTAAAAGAACTATATGGGAACTTTAAAGAAGTTTTAGATGACCGTAACCATAAGGAAGCTCATCGAAGAAATCAATTATATACAAAATTCTATGATACGTTATCAATTGTAGATCATTCTATTTTATATGAAGTAAGAGACGGACAAAGTGTAACTGACTCACCTTTTGCCTTATTTAAATATATTTTAGAGCATGACACACAAAAAACTTATCAGCATATATGGTCAATTCAACCTTCTGAAGAGTTAGAAAAGGTGATTGCCCCTTATCGTGAGATGACAAACGTTACATTTGTTGAACGTAATAGTGAAGACTATTTAAAATGGCTAGCCCAAGCTCAATATGTTTTGAATAACTCCACTTTTCAATCTTTTTTCGTTCGTCGACCTGAACAAACCTACATTAATACATGGCATGGGACACCATTAAAATATATGGGCTATGATATTCCGGGCAATCCATCTGGAAGTCAAAATGTCGTACGTAACTTTTTGAATGCGGATTATATTATTAGTCCAAATGAACATTCTACCGAGCTTTTTGCCAACGCTTTCCGATTAGATGGTATTTATGAAGGTTCTATTTTAGAAATGGGGTATCCACGTAATGATTTAACATTAAATTCAAAACGTGAAGATATCGTAAAACAATTAAATCAACAAGGCCTTGACGTTTCTTCAGATGAGAAGATTGTGCTATACTCCCCTACTTGGAAAGGCACAGATACGAATAATGCAGATGATAATATGAAGCAAATTATTCGAGAGATGGATTATTTGGCAGAACAAATTGGTCCTCAATATCATGTGCTAATGAAGGTACACCCATTCCTTTATGATGTAGCAACAAATTATCCGGAAGCTCAAAGTCGACTAATTTCTGATCAAATGGATATGAATGAATTACTCAGTGTCGTGGACGTCTTAATCACAGATTATTCAAGTGTATTCTTTGACTATTTAGTAACAGACAAACCAATTTTGTTCTATGCATGGGACAAAGATTTATATTCTCAAAACCGCGGTATGTATTTAGATGAAAAAGAACTGCCGGGTCCAATTTATGAGCGCATCGATGATGTGGGGAATGCAATTCTTCATATTGAAGATGTTCAAAACGAGTATAGAGATGTCTATCAAGCAGCTAAAAAACGATTTGTAGCATATGATGATGGCAAGGTGGCTGAACGATTATATCGCTTGGTCTTTAACAAGGAATCGGTAGATGATGTGAAAGTAGTACGTTTTGCAAATGAAAAAGAAAAGATTTTCATCTATCCTGGTGGTTTGATCAACAATGGGATTACCAATAGTTTTATCAACTTAACAAATAATATTGATTATGATCGATACGATGTGACTGCCTTTGTGGCTTCTTCAAGCAAAGAGGAAGTACTGCATAACCAAAATCGCATCCATCCTAAAGTACGTTTTCTTTTTAAACCAGGTGTACCAGTTTATACGTTCCAAGAAGCTGTTCTTGATCGACTTATTCGCACACATGGTCTAACTCCAAAGTTAAAACCGCATTATCCAAATAAGGCGTATGAACGTGAAATTCGCAGACTAACAGGTGGCGTAAATTTTGACTATGCAATTGACTTTAGTGGCTACAGCTTTTATTGGTCAAAGCTTATATTAGCTGCAAATAGTATACGTAAAATTTGTTTCTTACACAGTGATATGCAGGCCGATCGAAATCGTACAGTGAATGGTGTTCGCCCACACTATCAAAATTTACTAACGATGTTCTCAGTTTATTATCAATTTGATAAATTATTGGCCGTTTCAGAAGCCACTATGGAATTAAACAAATCAAAACTAACAAAATTTACAACAGACGAACAATTTGGATTTTGTGTAAACACGATAGACCCAGATCGTATTTTAAATCCACCTAAAAAAGTATTTGATCAAAATAATGAAGTTTCTCATATCAATTTGGTAAATGAAAATAGGAAATGGCAAGTACCGACTAAAACAGCTTCTATTTATCGTACGCTGGACGAGGTAATGCAAGGAAATCCAACAATGCAACATGCTGTTCAAGCAAATGATGAAATTCATATTTTTGCAAAATATCATTGGCACAACGAAGATTATTGTAAAATCATGATTAATGATATTTATGTTGGATGGTGCAAGGAATCTCTATTAATGAATAAAGAATATGACGATAAACAAGATGTGAATATTTCTTATCAGGTTATGAATACGTTTGGAAAGCTCACAAATGTTACGCCAAAATATTATGTATGGAATTTACCTTTTGGTGCACCAGGAGCTCATAAGAAATCTGACGTTACATTTTTAAAAGATATGATTGTTCACATTACGAAGATGGCCGAAACACCACAAGCTACGTACTACTTCATCTCAATCGATAATCATGAGATTGGATGGATTAACAGTAATGCGGTCACCTTATTAGATAAAATTGGAACAATGGCAAATAGTAATCTTCTTTCTCGTTCTATTGCCAATACCTATGTTAAATTCCATTACAACAAGCATAAAGAATTGATTGATAAGGCGAATCGACTTGCAAAGTTAGAAGAAAAAGTAAAACAATACGGCTATATTTTAGAAAATCTTGATAGCTATAAAGTCTTTACAGAGCCTCCTACTCGTCCGGATAGTAAAATCGTTAAACATAAAAAGGATTTGCGCGGTGAGCTGATTTTCGTTCATAAAAAACAAGTATTTAAAGATCGCGTCTATTACTTTATGAAGAAAGGGAATTCTGTCCAAGGTTGGATCGATAGTCGTAGTGTTCGATTAGTGCCAGCTGATTATTCCGTGTTCATCGATGAAAAAGACATTACGTACCCAGCGATCGTTGAGGAAGATTCAGTTGAGGTATACAAGGAACTACCTACTACTGCAGAGTTTGCAGATTTCACATTACCTGACGAACTCCATTTAAAACCACTAACAGTGAAAAAGGAAATGCGTACAGGACATGGTCATTCCGCGTTGCTTTATGATGGGGACAAAAAAATTGGCTGGGTAGAAAAGAAGATCGTGACACCTTATAATTGCTGGATTGATATTCACAACAAAATTATTACATTGAAGGATGATGATTCCTTTAAATTTGTTACAATGGGTCGCCTTTCACCAGAAAAAGCGCAAGATAAGCTTATTAAAGCATTTGCGCAAATTCATGAAGAATATCCAAATACAAAGTTGTATTTACTCGGTGATGGCCAGTTGAGAAAGTCATTGGATTCATTAGTAAAAAAATTAAAATTAAAGGATTCGGTGTTTTTAACAGGTCAATTAGATAATCCATTTACATTTATGAAGCAATGCGATGTTTTCGTTCTGTCGTCAAAATATGAAGGACAGCCAATGGTGTTACTTGAAGCATTAACATTGAAAATGAAAATTGTAGCAACAAATATTGTAGCGAATCGTGCTGCATTAGATAACGGCGACTATGGCTTATTAACAGAAGATACGTCAGTAGAAAGTATCTATGAAGCGATGAAGAAAATATATTTAGAACCAAAATTATCATTTAAAGAATTCGACTATAGCACATATAACCAAAAAGCGATTGAAAACTTCTATCGTGAGATTCATGATTAGTTGAAAAAAGATAGACCTATTTTTGTGCCTGATTTGTTCATTTGGTTGGAAGAATGCCTGTCCGTGGAGTCGGTAAAAACCGATTTTACGGGCAGGCATTCTTATTTGTTCTTTTGCTGGTTTTATTGGATCTTTAGATGGGGATTCTGGGTGGTTATTCGCTCTCTTTGAATGTTTATTCGCTATCTCATTGGATTTATTTGCTCTTTCTCGTCATTTATTCGCTCCATATGGAATTGTATTCGCTCTCTCAACAATTTACATCTTGAAATCATCAGAAAAATTAACTTGCTCCCTTTGTTTGTGCTCTCCAGGTGGTTATTCGCTCTCTTTGAATGTTTATTCGCTCTCCCATTGGATTTATTTGCTCTTTCTCGTCGTTTATTCGCTCCATTTGGAATTGTATTCGCTCTCTCAACAATTTACGTCCTGAAATCATTTGAAAAACTAACTTGCTCCCTTTGTTTGTGCTCTCCAGGTGGTTATTCGCTCTCTTTGAATGTTATTCGCTCCCTCATTGGATTTATTTGCTCTTTCTCGTCGTTTATTCGCTCCATTTGGAATTGTATTCGCTCTCTCAACAATTTACGTCCTGAAATTATTAGATAAAGATTATCTGCTTTGCTTGGTCATGGATAGGGCCATTTTTTCATTTACTATTTAACATATACTTTGTATTCTTATAGTTTCCTATTCTTTTTAGATGCATTTTTCTTAGCATTTTATTCATTTGATTCACATCATTAACTCTAAGAAATTCTCTACATTCTTTATTTGTAATTGTCTCATTTATTATTTTTAAATAATCATATATTGCACTCTCATGTGCATTAGTACTTTTATGATTGCAACTTTGACAGAACCAATAAAAAGCAAAACGCTTCATACCAAGTTCTCCACAATTTGGACAAATCACACCGTTCATTATACTTTCACTTGGAATATTATATCGATCTATTAATGGATAAGGATTGAATTCTTGGTGTGTTTTTAATAAATAGCTATTCAAAAATTCAATATTTTTATCATTAAGATATTCCAGGGTAATTTTCATATCTCGCAAGAAAGGTTTTATTTCATTTTTTCGTAATACTATTGTTTTATCAGGGGGATGTTTGATAGAACTTGATGAAAAAGGAAAGACAATGACTCCGTAAACTGGTATATCAACACCTTGATTTAAGAAAAATTGCTTTAGTTGATACGTATATTCACTTAATTGGGGCTCAGGACTATTAAATACATGTATTTCTCCATTCGGTAAAGTTCGTACAAGCTGCTTCGGATTTTGTACAAATTCTATAGTCCCTTTAATATTTTTCACTTCAAAAATTATGACATAGTATTTAGTTAGAAATAATATATCAATTTGAATTTTTGATTCTATGAATAAAGAAAGATTATGAAAAATATAAAAATCGTATGGTAGCTGAAGTTGTTTAAGAGTTTCCATAACAAATTTTTCGCCTATATCACCAGCGTTAATGCGATTGTATTCATCTGCTAAATCTTGTTTTCTTGGATTTGCTGGCGAAAGGCGATGAATTAATCCTTTTAAATCCTCTAAATAATGTGTTGCTGAATATGGTTTGATTATCAATAAAAATACCTCCCTCTTATCATTTT
>DATMJF010000376.1:0-9178 GCA_035554455.1 Rummeliibacillus sp. | reverse complement strand
AAGTAAAGTTTGAAAGCTCATTAGCTTTGCTAGCGTATCATCTAAAAGATGATATCTATTGTTTGTCCTTGTCACTAACAAAAGTTAGTGATCAAAGTTTATTGATTAACGTCTTGCTTGTTCAGTTTTCAAGGTTCATATCTTATGTCGTTTATTTTGACGACTTGATTATTGTATCAAACCAAAATGATAATGTCAACAACTTTTTTTCAAAAGATGTTTTGTTTTCTCATCGCTTTTGGCGACTTCAATAATATACCACGCCAATTTCATAGAGTCAATATATCTTTATATAATTTTATTGGTTTTTTATAGATTTTATAATTTCCATCAGTACTACTACATTATATTGTTAGCAAATAATATTTACATCGTGAAGCTATATACTAAAATTAGCCCTTCGCATCAGAAAATTAATTGCAAGTTATTTATAGAAGGAGAAATAACTCTGCTATGAAAATAGCGATGCGAACGACTTGCTTGCACAATCACTTTTACAAACAATTAAAATTAATAGTAACTTTTCATAAAATAATGTGAGTACACGGCCCATTTTCTCAGCTTTGGACCCACATATTAATTAATGCAAATAATTTCTCCATTCAAATAAATACAACGTCCTGTGCACTTTAATTATTAGCTAGAGAAAGTACGCCAAGTGATATTAAGAGGAAAATCTTTCATACATTTCCCTTAACCTACCCAATGGCATTAGGAAAGCTTTCTCTAATTGAGAAGGTGAAATCTATTCAACTAGATCTATCAACTATTTCATTTTTCTTTTCAACATTATTCACCTTATTTGCAAACATAAATATGATAAAAATGATCAACAGTGATATAGCTAAATTATTTTCTAACCATTTAATCCTACCTAATATATAAAAAGAATACCCATAGAATAACTCCTATACTGTTATATTTTAAAAATACAGAATACCGATAATGTGTATATCCACTTACAAAGTGTACACTCGTACGCATGAAGGGAATAAATCTAGCCATTACAATCGAGATATGACTATAGTGATTGATGAATATGAGAGCGGAATTCAATTTTTCTTAGGAAAGAATGTTTAATCTTCGCTTTTTCCGCCTCCATCTTCTCACGAATACCCAATGGAATAATTTTGGCTATCCCCTGCAATTGTTGCGAAAAAAAGAGTATCAATAATATCCAAGGATCAAGCTTATCTATTACGACCAACGCTCCACTAGCAAATACTATTGAATTACCTGGATAAAAGTTAAGACGATGAATGCAGTCTTTAAATACACATCAGAAACAATACAATATAAAAGAACACACCATATATCTCTAAAAATTGAGCCAAATTGTCATAAAATTTGACATGAACCTATAAATTCCAATTGTTCTCCCCCTCCACATTCAATAATTTTTATCATTTTACATCCTTAAGATTTTTATGCTTTGGTCTCCCCGCAAAATGTTAATAAATTTTATGTTCGAGGTATTCACAAAATCCATCCAGGATGTATTTAATATAAAATGAGGAAATAAAACAAATTGTATACTGCTTCGATTGAATATTATTGTAAAATACAATATCCCCCCTTAACTATTTAAGATTGAGCTTAGCCCTCAGTTAAGTATGTAGCTTGATCTGATTTTTTACGAACTTTCATCTGTAACAACAGAAAAAACTTTTCCTTGTTCTCCGTACGAGCTGCTTCAATCGCTAAGCTAAGCCCAGCAAATTTTGTCTAGTCAGGAATCCTTTTAACTAATCTAATAACTCGTCTAATTTCTGTAGAGAAATCTGTTAGTTTTCCAGTTAATTCAATCATTGTTTTTGAATTTCCTTCTAAAAAATTCATCATTGTAGAAGGCTCAACAATAAGTCTTTCCCTCCTTTGTATTTATTTTCCGTATCATTAGTTGTTTCAAAACTTGCCATAAACGTTGTGTTTACTTCTCGACTTTTCACAAGTAAATATGCAAAGGAAACAACTGTTTCTTCCGATACATGTTAAATTTTATAAGAAAATTAATTAGCACAAAAACTTATTTATTCAAATTGGGCTTTTGACAGCTATTCATGAATTCTTGATACATATGGATAGATAGACTACAAAAAAAGGAGGTCAAAGGATGAATAAAGAAATGGCAAGTTCATTGTTAAGTAAAGTTATAAAAGTAGATAGGGGGGGACCAGAAACTAATATTGGCATGTTGTTAGGTGCTGAAGACGATCATATCACAGTACTTACAGAAAGCGACGGAGTAGTCTATTATCAAACACAACATATCAAAAGCATCACACATGACTCTAAAGGTGGATTAGAATTCGATACTGTAATTCCTGAGGAATTTAAATTTATTCAAGAAAAGGACTTCAAATCTGTTCTAGGTAACCTAAAATATCAATGGGTAAAAATTAACCGTGGTGGCCCTGAAAAATTAGAGGGTGTTCTAGATGAAGTAACTGATGATTTTTTAACAATCATCTTAAACGAAGAAATTATTCGTGTTTCAATGTTCCATATCCGAAGCATTAGCTACGGATTGAAAATTGAAAAAGAAGATGCAAAAAAAGAAGAAGAAAAGTCAGCTTCCAAAAAAAATAATACAGCAAATTAGAAGTTTTGAGGATCAAAAAATAGTTAAATACAGTCGCTATTTATCGCCATATTATCACTTATATAGAACTTAGCACCTTATTTATGGTTTATTTTTGTTTGAAAAAATAACCTATGAAAGGGGCCCCCTAATTGATAGAGGGTAACTTTAAACAATCAATAGGGGGTCTTTTAGGTGTTAAAATTGGTTTCTATCTAAACGACAACCAATTTATCGAAGGCATCTTATTAGATGTTAAACGGGATCACCTTATTGTAAATGTAAATCAGAGTGTAATTTATTTTGCACTCAATCAAATTCGAGCATTTTCAAAAAACGCAAAAGACTTTCGTGTTTCGTCTCAAGTTATTCCATATCTTAATAAAGATCAACTAACAGATATTTTGAATGACTTAAAATACAGCTGGGTTACCATCAATTGCTTAAGTAACGAGACTTTTGCTGGAGTATTAAGTAGAATTTATGAAGACCATATCATATTGGTAAATAATTCAAAACGACTATTTGTACAACAATCATATATATCCAATATCTATAAAGGGGTTTATGAAAGTATTGATGAGCCTCAAAAGAGTGATGAAGTAGAAGATACTGAACAAACCCAATCCTCAAAAGAAGAGCCGATTCAGCCTTCTAATCCTCTTGTTCAACTTTCTGAACTTGATTCTGGTCAAATTCCGGAGCCTGAATCTGTCCTTCCTCCTGAAACCAAGTTTGGTCAAATTTCAGAGCCTAAATCTATCTTATCTTCTGAAACCAAGTTTGTTAAAATTTCTGAGCTTGATTTTGTTCAAATCCCTGTATCTGAGCCTGTTCGGATTTCTGAACCTAAGTCTGGTCAAATTCCACAGCCTGAAACTGGTCAATTTTCTGAAACCCAGTTTGTTCAACTTACTAAGCTTGATTCTGTTCAAATCCATGACTTTGAGCCTGTTCGGATTTCTGAATCTAAGTCTGGTCAAATTCCACAGCCTGAATCTGCCCTATCTTCTGAAACCAAGTTTGTTAAAATTTCTGAGCTTGATTTTGTTCAAATCCCTGTATCTGAGGCTGTTCAAATTCCAGAGCCTGAATCTTCCCTACCTCCTGAAACCGAACTTGCTCAACTTTCTGAACCTGAGCCTGTTCAAATTCCGGAGCCTGAATCTTCCCTACCTCCTGAAACCGAATTTGCTCAACTTTCTAAGCTTGATTCTGTTCATATCCCTGAATCTAAACCTGTTCAATTTTCTGAACCTGAGCCTATTCAAATTCCAGAGCCTGAATCTTCCCTACCTCCTGAAACCGAATCTGTTCAAATTCCAGAGCTCGAATCTGCCCTACCTCCTAAAACCGAATCTGTTCAAATTCCAGAGCTCGAATCTGTCCTAGCTTCTGAACCTGAACTATCTCCCGATCCGGTATTTGTTCAACCTTCTAAACCTGATTCTGTCCTACTTTTTATGCCTGAGCTTGTTCCGATAGAGAATAAAAACAGGACATCTCAAAAAGAGCAAACTATTGATGAAAATGATAATAAATTTAAAAATGGAATGCTCCCACAAGACCATCTTGATTCTATCACTACAAGTCATTATAACAACGAAACAGATGATGAAAATCCAGAAATGGATGAATCACAAATCCATATAGAAGAAGAATCAATCCAAAATACTTATGTTACACCCATAGATACGAATGAATTTCAGTATGGTGAAGAATCTAATGATACTTCAGTAGAAAATCTAAATACTGTTGTGATGAACAAAAAGAGAAAAATTAGAAGGAAATTTAAGCTAACCAAATCTAACTCTTGCCAAAAAGAAATAAATAGCGCAACATCTACAATCTCTTCTTTCACAAATAAAAAAACTTTAAAACCGAAACATAATTCATTAAATAAAGATTACCAAGTATATTCTTATCATGTAGATTCAAATAATCAACATACTGAACCACTGTTTTCTAACTCATTATGTGTCCCAAAACATATGTCTCACAAAGAAGAAAAGCTTGATAAGAATTCAAATATTCTAGCCAATAATCTAGAATATAACCATTTGCCAACTGATACCCCTACATTCAAAATGAACAGTCCAAAAGAAGACCAGATTATTTTAGAGAAACAGTACTTTGCATTAATGAAGCATGCGGAAAGAATGTACCTGCAACTGAAGAATGAACGCTTAAAGAAATAATATTTGACTAAAGAGGATGATGATATTGGAAAAACTACTTCAAAATTTTGATAAAGAAATAGCGAAGATCGAGATATCAGGAGGTAAATTTCTCAAAGGTTCAATCATTGATATAAGTAATGAAATTGTCGTACTATTTAACGGAACTGATTATCTTTATATCCCGATTGATCATATCCAAAATTTAAAGGTGAATAATGATAATGAGGATCAAATCGACGAACCTGCAGAACCACCTAGTATTAATAAAGACAAAGAAGAATTAACCCTAACACAGGTGCTTACTCAAGCACAAGGTATGTACATTGAAATTTATGTAACCGGGAAATTACCACTAAATGGATATATATCTAATATTATGGATGATTTTATTGTATTTCAATCTCCAATTTATAAATCGCAGTATATTGCAATAAAACATTTGAAATGGCTTATTCCTTATTCATCCAATAAAAGGCCCTACGAATTAGCAGAGAAAACTTTTGATATTCTCCCTTATAATGAGCCCTTATCAAATACTTTAGAATCCCAAGTAGAAAAAATGAAAAATAAGCTTGTTGTTATAAATAACGGTGAAGAAACCCATTGTATCGGAAAGTTAAATAATGTCGTAGGAAAAATTGTAGAAATAAAAACTGCCAGATCAACTTCAGCTTATATTAACATGGATCATTTCAAAACAATTCAAGAAGTATGAAATTTTTTGATACCGCTATAATTTATAAATACTTAAATTTCAATATAAAAAGCTTGTAAAATCATTAAAAGATTTTACAAGCTTTTTTCTATCCACATGTTCATAACTTTTTACATTCTTTTATCCACAAGTTATTCTTCCATAAAGAATTTTTTACGTTCAGTGGCTACCCACTGTTCAAGGTCATCTTCACTTCTTCTGACTAAGCGGTTAACCAATACATCATGCCAAACATAATCTTCCAATAGATAAATATGTACGGGATCGTCTGTATAAAATGCCAATTCACGTTCATCTAATGATGACCCGTATATCATTTCCTTTTCATCAATGGATAGGACAAACCATGTCGTACTTGTCGGTGCTTCTGTAAAATGAGTAATTCTGTGTAAATCTACACCTTTTGCAGGGTGATTCACATGCAATGTAATACCTTGAATTTGTACATTTTCAGCTACTTCCTCTAAATCTTTTCTTAACTCTTCATACATATCGTCCCACATTGAAATGATAATTCGCTTTTTGGATTTTTTAATAAGTGATTTGCAATAGCTAATAATCGTCGTTTTTTCTTTTAATGTAAGCACTCGATTGTCTGGTTTTTCTTCTGTCGTTTCTAGTTGCTTTAACTTTCTGCTCAAACTTTGATAATTTGTTTCCCAAGTAGATTGTGCTCTTTCTAGAAAGACATCTACTGGTAGTGGTGAATACTCAGCACCATTCGTTTTTTCCTCTTTTAAGACAATCCCTTTTTCTACGAGGGTTTTCAAAATATCATAGATTCGCGCTCGTGGTATACCAGAATCTTTGCTTACTTGGTAAGCAGTTACTGTTCCCTGTTTGACTAGGGAAACATAGGATTTTGCTTCATATTCAGTGAATCCCATTGTCTTTAGCTGCTGCACTAAGTTTTCCATTTTGCATTCCTCCGTTTTCTTCTACCTTTATCATACCAAATATTTTTGCACTATTTACAATCAAAAAGATTTTAGTTACTATTTTAGTAGTTACTATTTAGAAAGGTTGATTCGATGCCATTTGATTTAGATATTAATTATTCATTATTGTTAATTCTTGTGATTTTTGGATTTTTGGCAGCGTTTATTGATTCAGTTGTTGGCGGAGGCGGATTAATCGGTTTACCAGCATTATTATTTGTTGGGCTTACTCCAGCTGCAGCGGTTGCGACAAACAAACTCGCGGGTACGATGGGGTCTCTTACAAGTACAATTACTTTTTACCGATCAGGGAAAATGGATTTCAAGTCAGTCGCAAAATATTTTCCATTAGTATTTGTTGGTTCTGCTATCGGAGCATGGATTGTCCATTTAATGGATCCAAATGTTTTGAAGCCACTTATGCTCATTATGCTAGCTGCAGTTGCTGTGTATACAGTGTTCAAAAAAGATTGGGGAAGCATTTCTACATATAAAAAATTATCACCATCTAAGCTTGCTCTATTTATTGTAGTCATTTTCGCAATTGGATTTTATGATGGTTTCTTAGGACCTGGTACAGGATCTTTTCTTATTTTTGCCTTTTTAATGGTTGGCTTTGATTTTCTAAAGGCAGCGGGCAATGCTCGATTCTTAAATTTCGGAAGTAATATTGCAGCATTACTGATGTTCATGTCATTGGGACAAATCCATTATGCATACGGAATACCAATGGGCATTGCACAAATCTTCGGTGCCATTGCCGGTTCTAAATTTGCGTTAAAACAAGGGACTGGCTATGTACGAGTATTATTTATCATTGTTACATGTTCCTTACTAGCCAAGAATGTTTATGATTACTTCTTTAAATGAGGAATGCAATATGATGAGGGTGTCTAAAAAGTCCACTTTCATAAGAAAGAGCTTAAGATAATATTAAAAATAACAAAGAGGCTTCCATACACTCATTAGATGGAAGCCTTTGTTGTCTATTTCTTTTTACATATTACTTTTGCTTTTTTAAATCAATTTCAATCGGATCCATTTTCCGTTTTTCATGCCCTTTTCCTTCACCTAGACTCAGAATAACAGTTGGTGTAATGATTAATTTTGTTGCTTTTTCGTTAATAACATTCATCGTGTCACTAAATTGAGATTTCGCCCCTTGATTATAACTAGTTCCACCATTCCCTTCTATATGATAAGTCGTTCCAACATCATCTACAACATCTAGAATTGTTGTAACGTCTTTCCACTTTTCAAGAATTTTAGGATCAACGGTTTGCTGGTAATTTAGAACAGTCGAAACATCTGTCATTTCAAATGACTGTATAATTATTTTGAGCCCATTAGATTCACTTGTCTGATTTACAAGTTGGGTCTTACCTTCTACTTTATCTAAAGAGAATTCAAAAGACCAATCTCCCTTTACTTTTGTACCAGAGTTAATATTAGAAAAAGCACTTGGTTGCCAGCTTACATTTATAGTATTCGTTCCTTTGGCATCTCCTTTATAAACTGGTGTTATTTTATCTACTCCTACATATTTAGTATCACTAATTTTCTTTAAATATGAAGTGCCTCCCGCTCCGATTGCATTCTCTACAGAAGGTAAACCAGCTATCATCGGGCTGTCTCCTAGGTCTGTCTTTGTTTCAATTGCATAAGAAATAGTGATAGAAGTACCATCATATACTGCATTATCGATCATAACAGATACTCCGTTACTAGTTTGAACCTGACCGATAGTTGTAGAAAACTCATCATATTTTTCATAGAAGTTATCTTCTTCTTGAAAATAACTGATCACATTCTTCATAAATGGGATTTGAGATGCAACTGAAGGAAATGCAAAACCGGTTGTCGTAACTACACCAATTGTTATAACAGCTGCCGCAACAATATTACGATATAGCGTAGATATTTTTCTCTTACTCTTTGATCCAAGCACAAATTGCTTAACCCTTTGTTTCTCTGTTTCCGACACTTCAACTGGCTCAATATCTTCAATATTTAAACCCGTCCAGTCTTTATAATCTTTTGTCATATGAAACTCTCCCTTAACTGAATAGTATTCGCGAGTTTTCGCTTTCCTCTATAAAGGCGATTATCAACAGCTGCTTTTGTTATATTCAATTTTTCTGCTATCTCCGAATTTTTCATTTCTAAAAAAAACTTCATGACAAAAATATCCCGGTCAAGTATATCTAGCTTACTTAATGCAAAAAGCAGTTCATTCTTTTGCTCACGTTGCAAAAGTTGTTGCTGTAGATCCTTTTTATCTGTATAAGACTTCTCCATTTCAAGTTGCTCCTCACGTGAGCGCTGTTTTTCTAAAATTCGGTATAGATCAATCGCCTTGTATTTCGCAATCATCCCAATCCATTTCTTAAAATCCTCTTGATCTCCACTAAATTGCTTTGCGTTTTGCCAAACCGATAAAAAGACATCATTCACACATTCATCCACTGCATCTCTTTTAGCTAATGGCTGTAAGATTTTATAAGCAATCGCTTTAACTAGTGGCATATAGGCATCAATTACAAATTCAAGAGCATCTTCTTTTTGCTTTTTTAAACGCACAATAAAATTTTTTGTTGAACATGTCATACACTTATCTCCTTTTGCTATTGAAAAAGCTTTTTCACTTAGTACAACGAAAGCAATATGATTTAATTCTCAACTTATTTAAGAAATTTAAATTATTTGATTAAAAAAGAGAAACACACTATTTGGAAAGTGCGTTTCTCTTATATTAACAAAAATC
>DATMJF010000375.1:0-6555 GCA_035554455.1 Rummeliibacillus sp. | reverse complement strand
TCTTCAAAGTCCATTAATTCGATTGGTGCCCCTGTAATAATAAGACCATCAAATCTTCGATGTTTTACTTCTTCGTATGTTGTATAGAATGTTTCTAAATGAGATTTGCTATCATTTTTTGATTCATGCGTTGCAGTGTTTAAAAACGTTACATTTGTTTGTAATGGTGTGTTTCCTAGTAATCTAAGAAGCTGTAATTCTGTTTTCTCTTTTTGAGGCATTAAATTTAAGATTGCAATATTTAAAGGACGTATATTTTGGCTTTTTGAACGATCCTCATCCATTACGAAGATTTTTTCTTTCTTTAAAAGTTCTGTAGCAGGTAGATCTTTCGGAATATTAATCGGCATTCGTGAACGCTCCTTTTCATAATAAAATAAAAACCTCTTTTCTATGATAAGAAAAGAGGTTTAAAATCTGAGCTTCTTTTTCTTATCTTCCAAGACGAATGTCTTGTAGGACTTAGCACCTTTCTGCAATGCAGAGGTTGCTGAAGCTTCATCGGGCCATTTCCCTCAGCTTCTCTTGATAAGAGTTATGTAATTAATGTAATCCTAACATGTTAACTTTATTAATGCAAACTTTTCTGAAAATTAAATATCAAAATAAACGTAGATTTATAAAGGTTATTAAACATATTAATTTTATAGGTATTGGAATGGTTCACACAATTTAAGTAATAAAACCCAATGTGACTTAAACATTGGGTTTTCATTTCAATTTTAATAAGCTTTTTATTAATGTACTAATCTATATTAAATTTTTTAACTGCTTTTGAAAGATTTTCACTTAATTGAGTTAAATTTTCAGCAGATGCAGAAACCGATTCGATCGTATTTAATTGTTCTGTTGAAGAGGCGCTTACTTCTTCACAAGCTGCTGCAGTTTCTTCAGAAGTTGCTGCCATTAGTTGAATAATATCAACTACTTCATCTTTAAAATTCGTTACTTCCAATACATCTTTAGAAACGGCTGAAATTGATTTTTCAAGACGAAGAACTAGATTAGAAATATTACCAAAAGTCTCACTTGTAATATTGACCACTTCATTTTGTGATTGGAAAGTTTTTTTGGTTGCCAACATTTGTTCTGTTACTTGTTTTGATTCTAGTTGTAATGCATTGACAGTTTCTCGAACCTCTTCAGTTGCCGTTGCGGATTGTTCTGCTAATTTCCGAACTTCTTCTGCTACGACAGCAAAGCCTTTTCCGTGTTCTCCTGCTCTTGCTGCTTCAATACTAGCGTTAAGAGCCAATAAATTTGTTTGATTTGAAATATCCATTATTGTTTGCATAACACTATTAATCGAATTGATTTTAACTTCCAATGCCAAAATCACATTTGCCATTTCTGACATACTATTTTCCCACTCAGCGAAAGTGGATTGTAATTTATTTATTTGTTTTTGGCCACCTTTGTTTACTTGTTGTGCTTCTTCTGCGATATCCTTCATGCCAATAGATTTTTCGTGAATATCATTAATTTGGATGCTTAATGAATTCGCATGTTCTCCAGCAGTTTCTGCACGACCCGCAGAATTACTTGCACCTTCAGCAATTTCACCTATAGCAGCTGTAACTTCTTCACTTGAAGCATTGGTCTCCTCAGCTAAAGCATTTAATCTGATAGAGTTATCATTCACTTCAAAAGATGAATCTTTTACAACTCGAATAATTGAACTCATATTTTCTGTCATTTTGTTGAAATCTTGAGATAGTTGTCCCACTTCATCTTCGCCTTTGTATCTTGAGCGAACGGTTAAATCACCGTTTGCAACTTGATCCATTAACTTTCTTAATACACCTATTGGTTTTGTAATTTTGGCAATGACTACTACTAGTACAGCAAAAAGGATTGCTAATAGAATAATTGATACAATAACAAAGATATTTCGGATATCTGTAGCTGTCTTGTGAATTTGCCCTTCATCATAAACAGCCCCAATTTTCCACTTTAAGTTAGGTAAGGTATTGTAAATAGTTATGTATGATTTACCTTTTTCATCATCATATACAACGCCTTTTTCTTTACTGCTATCAAACATTTTTTTGACATATGAATATTTAGATAAATCTTGTCCGGATTTTGTTGGATGTACAATTGCTGTACCATTGTTTCCTATAATAACTGGATAACCTTTAAACCCAAGTTCAGTTTTGGAAATTTCTTTCGATAAGTTTGATAATAAGATATCAGTTCCTACCACACCAATAACTTTACCATTTTTCACTACAGCTTTAGCTGCAGAAATCGTATACTCCTTAGTTGCTTGATCAATATATGGAGCAGTCCAATAGACTTGATCTGGATTATTGTAAGCATTTTTATACCAATCTCGTGATGTAGGATCAAAATCAGGGCCTAAATCTACTTTTGGTAAAATATCTAAATGCCGATTCGTTTGTGCATAATATACAGAAGTTGTTGAATTATAGATTGATAAGAAATCACTGAACTTTCCATCTAGTATTTTCTCAGAAGATTTCCCTTTATAATTAAGAACTTCGCTTGATTTAGAAAATTGAATAAGCCCTTTTTCATAGTTTCCAAGATAATTTTCAATTGATGAAGACATTTCAGTTACCAGTACTTGACTTTGATCAATAAGACTAGCATCAGTCTTTTGATTTACTGTATAAGTACTAACAACATTTAGGAAAACCAATCCTATAGTTACCAGAAGGATAACCGTACTTATAATTTTCCACTTTATCGTTTTACCCATTTTATTCCTTCTCCTTTAAGTCTAATGGTAATAATTACTAAAATTCTCAACTACAAAGTAGTTAAATAGACTCATAAATTAATATCACTTCACTAGTATAACAAATTTCGACAAAATTTTTCACAAATTATTTATTTTTTTATGAAAATTCACAATTATATTTCACTTTACGGAATTTAATATTTTTGAATTTAGAAGTCCCACTTTTTAATCATCTAAAAACTTATTTATAATTTTAAATATATATATATTTATTTCTCTGTTATATAATAGTTAAATATGGTAGAATATTTGTTAAATTTATATTTCAACTAAGGAGTGCTTACTAGTGAAAATCGAACGATCAAAGAAAATGGCTATGTTTCCAAAAGCAATATTCGGAGATTTAAAGGCCGCCGCCACTCGTAAAGCAGCTACTGGTACAAAGATAATCGATTTAAGTCTTGGTAGCCCTGATCTACCACCAGATGAGAAAGTTCGTATGGAACTTTCAAAACAAGCAGCTTTGGCAAGTTCATATGGTTATACTTTAGGCGGAACAAAAAAATTCTATCAAGCTGTAGCAAATTACTATAAACGCCGCAGTAATGTAGATTTAGATCCCGAAACAGAAATTATTCAAACAATGGGTTCTCAAGAAGGTTTAGTCCATTTACCAATGGCTTTTTGTAACCCTGGGGATTATGTATTATCAACTAATCCCGCCTATGTAGCCTATGATGCTGGTATTCACTTAGCCGAAGCGATTCCTTATTATATGCCTTTATTAGAAGAGAACTCTTTTTTACCAGACTTTGACGCAATTCCTACAGAAGTTGCAGAAAAAGCAAAGTTAATGATATTAAATTTACCGGGTAATCCTGTACCTGCTATGCCATCCGAAGAGTTTTTTGCAAAAGTAGTTACCTTTGCGAAAAAACACAATATTATCGTACTCCATGATTCTGCATATTCAGAATTCTATTTTAATGGTGGTAGTCCAATGAGTTTCTTATCTACTCCTGGAGCTAAAGAAGTTGGTATGGAGATTAATTCACTTTCAAAAAGCTTTAGTTTAGCTGGTTCACGTATTGCTTATATCGCAGGAAATGCTGAGATGATTTCTATAATTCAAGAGCTTAAATCCAATCTTGACTTTGGTACTTTCCAACCTATTCAAGATGCAGCTTGTGTGGCTTTAGATAACGCTGAAGAAATTACAGATCGTTTGCGTACTATATTCACAAAGCGCCATCGTACTTTAATGGAAGGTTTAAAAAACATTGGTTGGACGGTTACACCTTCTAGTGGTGGTATGTTCGTTTGGGCAAAATACCCAATGCAAGAACTGAATGATATCGATTTTGCTTTCAAAGTTATTGATGAAACAGGCGTCGTATTAGTACCTGGTTCAATTTTTGGCGAAGCTGGAAAAAATTATGTCCGTGTTGCATTAGTTCAAGATGAAACATTATTAAGTGAAGCAATTGAACGTCTTGGAAAGCTTTGCAAAATTGAAGCTTAATGTTAATTCGTAGAAACTTGTAAGTTAAAAACCGAGCTTGCTTAATGCAGGCTCGGTTTTTTGTTGAGAGAAGGATTTATTTAAGGGGCAATTAGTTAAATTCGGGAGTTAGATTGGTTTTAGTTTTCTTAGATGATTTTGAACATCTTTAATTAATGCTCTTATTGTTCGCGGTCAAAGTTTTTACTGCTTCTCTATACTCTGCCGCTGACAATGCAGAGCATTTTAATTTTTTGACATTATCGAATGATCTATTAGTGATTTATTCCATTTTGAAAGAAGTTCGATACATTTTGAGTCCATTTCCATGATTTTTTTCATAGTTTCATGTTTTCGATTGTCTTTTAATCATTTTAAATTTATTTAATCTAATGTTTGCTCGTCTCGGCCACATGTTTGCTCGTCTCGACCCTATGTTTGCTCGACTCTGACTCATGTTTGCTCGACTCGGTTCTATGTTTGCTCGTCTCGGCTTTTCACTTTTTAGAATAAACAACTTGATGTGTTTTGCCTCTTCGAACTAATCCATGCCTTATGAATAGATTTCTTACTAAGTTTCGATTTGAGATCCCCAAATACTCTATCCCCTCCTGTATGGTAATAGTGGATTTAATCAACAAAAACCAGTCCTCCATAGCTTGTTCAAGTGCATTTTCTATTTCTTCGTTACATTTGGTGCATTTCCATATTCTTTGATTGATCCGCACACCTAGGTGACCGCATTTACAGATGACGCCTTTTTTCAAGTCAGCAACTTCAATTTTATATCTTTTTGAAAGCGGCTCGAACTTTACAAGAGATTGGTTTCTATCGATTGATTTTACAAGTTTCTTTATTTGAGCTTTATTTAATAAGGAAGGCAATGAATTTAATTCTTCAATATATAATGGAAGTTCTCTGCCAAATAAAAGCTTTACCTTTTTAGGAGGTTTTCGAATAATGGTTTTTCGATTTGGCATTGCTATGACACAATAGATAGGGAGATCTAAAATTATATTCTCCATACAAAATTCTTTCATATTATATGCTGCAGTGATGGCTTGAATTTGCGGGCAACTATACGCTTTTTCTCCCTCTTCTGTTTTCTGAATCAGTTGTGCTGGAAAGGGTTCAAAAAATAATTCCCCTTTCATATTTTTCACTTCAACGATTAATATATATTTCTCAGTTATCATTAGTGAATCGATTTGTGATTTTTTATTTGGGGTTAGTGTAATTGTAATATTCGGTAGATAAACAAACTGACCGCTAATTTTGGTTTGATTAATAAACTGATCAATGAGTTGTTCACCTTGCAAGCCTGCTAGGAAACTATATGATTCTTCGATTAGCGTTTGTTGCTTTGAATGATTGTGGGGTAGTCTAACTTGCATTCTTTCAATTGCAGATTGCGTAAGCGGGGATTGTCTTAGTAAAAAATAAGCACTACTCCTATTGCAGATTTATATTAGAGTCTAAATAAGAAATTGTATTTAATCACCAAAAATCTTTGACTTTGAATTCGGTATAAATACAATACTCAACTCTATTATAAATAATATATTTTAAATCGTTAAATATTTCAATCTATTCCATCACTTATTGTAAATCATTTTTTCACTTTATAGACTATCGAGGTCAATAATTAACATAAAAATAAGCTATCCATAAGATAGCTTTGGAATATATCTAAGATGAATCAATTTAATTTGATATCATTAAATGTTCGTTTATTTTAGATGAATTTTGTATTAGAAATTGATTCAGATCTATAATTTTTTAATTAAATTTTTCTTACCTTATTTGCTCACTCTTTTTCACTTAAAATTACCCAAAGCTGTGGAGTTGCTTGTGGTGGCATTGATAGTGTGCTGATTCTGTAAAAAACTGCTACCTCACGATTTGCAAAAATATCACTTCTGTAATTCAAAAATCCTTTAGACGACCAAATTATAGCATCCTCATTTATTCGTGTACGTAAATGATTGTCGACCATATTTGTCTCATTATCAAATCGGCCAATAGCTACTGCAAAAAAGTTTTCTCTATCATTTACTACTAAAATCGAAGGCTTGAATTCCAGTAAACTTTTTCCTGATTCAAACTGTAGATTCTGAACATATGCTTGAAAATATTGTCCAACTTTTATTTCGTTTGGTTGTAATATATTAAAACTTCGACCATGTACAATAGGCGTATCTGTTTGTAATCTTAAAAGAATTGTTTCATTGGCAAATTTAAGATGACACTTAATCAAAGAATGCTCTTCAATACTAATAATTTGACCTTCTAAACATTGATACTGCATGAAAAGTTCCCCCTTTCTTCTATTATAAATCAACTATAT
>DATMJF010000374.1:0-4301 GCA_035554455.1 Rummeliibacillus sp. | reverse complement strand
TTCCATGCTGCTTCAGCATCTTCACCTTGAACTTTAGAAGCTTGTTTAAATGTTTCGTATACTTCTTCCGACACGAAGAAATCTTCATTATCCCATTCGTATGCTTGTTTTGTAAGCACTACTTCATCTGTACCAAGTGGTGAACCGTGGGAAGCCGATTTACCAGATTTGTTTGGTGAACCAAAACCAATTACAGTTTTCACTTCAATTAAAGTTGGTTGACCTTTGTGAGCTTTTGCTTGTTCAATTGCTTTATTAATAGCTTCAACGTCATTGCCGTCTTCTACTAATAAGTAGTTCCAGCCATATGCTTTAAAACGTTCTGCTGTATTATCAGAGAATGATTTGTTTAAATCACCATCTAATGAGATGTCATTACTATCATAAAGAACAATCAGTTTTTCTAATTGTAAATGACCTGCAAGTGAAGCCGCTTCTGCAGAAACACCTTCCATTAAGTCACCATCACCGCATAATGCAAATGTATAGTGATTAATAATGTCGTTTTCAGGCTTGTTATAAACACCTGATAAATGTGCTTCAGCCATTGCCATACCGACAGCCATTGAAATCCCTTGTCCAAGCGGACCAGTTGTAGCTTCTACACCAGCTGTATGACCATACTCAGGGTGTCCTGGAGTTAATGAACCCCATTGACGGAAGTTTTTAATTTCTTCCATTGGAAGGTCATAACCGCCTAAATGAAGTAAGCTATATAATAGCATTGAACCATGTCCTGCTGATAATACAAATCGGTCGCGGTTAAACCATTTAGGATTTTTTGGATTGTGGTGTAATTGTTTTGTCCAAAGAGTATAAGCCATTGGTGCTGCACCCATTGGAAGCCCTGGATGACCAGAGTTTGCTTTTTCAATTGCATCAATAGACAAAGTACGGATTGTATTTATTGCAAGCTGATCTGCTTGTTGAGTCATGAATAGACATCCTTTCTTAAAGCAAAATATTATTCTATTACAGTGTAGTCAACATTTCTACATAAAACAATGCTTTTTAGGCAATTGTTCAGTTAATTTAATGGATTGTTTCTTTGTTGTTTTGCACGTAATTTTGCTGGAGTTACTTCATCGCCATTTGGATCGAAAACACGAACATTTTCAATTGTACCTCGCATTGACTCACGGAAAGTATCTAAATATTCTTTACGAAGTGCAGTTTGTTCTTTTGCTTCTTCAACAGTTAAACCTGCTTCTTTTGACTTTTTTGATAAATAGTTAATACGTTGAATTTTTTCTTTTGGTAACATGTATTACACACCTTTCATAACTACATTAACTTAAAGGTATGCAAAAAAAGCCTCAAGCGCAAGCTTAAAGCTTCATTTTGTCGACAAAATCTATCATGATTTGCTATTTGTCTTTCTCCAGGGATCCTTTCCTGAAGGCGCTTCTAAATTTGATTGTTGATATTTGAAAGGCATAGTTATTGTACCAGCACGCCGCTTCTCAAGAACGAACGGTGTGAGACAACTCAAGAATGCTCATGTGTGCGCTTAGCGTGCTGGCACTTTGGAAAAAAAATATCAACAGTATTCATTAAGACAGCCTTTCCGAGGTCTCTCTTGCTTGTTCTTCCGCAGGAGTCTCGCGATTTCTACCCACTTCATTTTAAATTGTCCACAAAAAATCATCTTCATACAGATGGCCATTTCTATTTTTTCTCTTTAAATAAGAACAACCGCTAAATTGCTCCTAAATAATTGGTTGGAATAAGTATGAATAATTCAGGTTACATATTGTGAAGTAAAGTCAATACTATTATTCATGTTCTTCTTCATATTCTTTAAAACGCCTGTGGACAGTTGCTTTACTAATTTGAAACCCTAGACCATTTAAAGTTGCTGTTATTTCTTCAAAAGTCATTCCTTTTTGTCTTAAACTAATTATTTGCTCAATAGGTGCATCAATCCGCTCTCTGCCTTCTGGATTACCTCGATCCTTCAAATTATTTTCAGGTCTATAACCATTTTGAACGGCTCTTTTCATACCTCGGCGTATTTTAGCATTATGTAATTTCCGTTGATATTCCTCAACAAGAGCTAAAATTTCAAGTAACATAGTATCCATATCATTCAACTGAATATTGCCGGAATCACTTAAGGTAAATATATCAACATTCATCTTTTGCAATAAATGCAAAACGGCCATTCGTCCATTACCACGTCCTAAACGTGTCTCATCTTGAACAAATAAGGTAGGAATGCGATATTCCTTCATAAACTCTAGTAAATCTAATAACCCTTCACGATCAATATCATAACCACTATGTCTGTCTGTGAATACTTCTGCCACTTCATAACCTTCTGATTTTGCAAAGTCTCTTAGCTCAATCTCTTGTCTTTCTATTGATGTATCTTGTGTTTCCTTTTCTGTACTTACACGGCAATACAATACTGCTTTTTTATTCGTCATTTTCTGTCACTCGCCAATTCTATTCCTTCATCTTTCGAAATTGTTTTTTTATATTCTGGAATAATTAAAGTATGACCAGCCATTATTTTATCGTCAATCATATTGTTCTCATTTCTTACTAAGCGTACCCACTCGTCATTTGATAAATCACCTTTGTATTGATCAGATAATGACCATAGTGTATCTCCTTCGTGTATTTCAATATTGGTATATTTTGTCGTATCTCTATTTGATATAAAAAGAATGATCATACCAATTGTTACGAATACGATTAGTAATGCTGTATTTTGATTTCTATTAACCCAGTTCATATGAATCTTCCTTCCATCGAATATTTGTTCGGAATGTATGTTCCCACTATAAACCGAACGCTTGTTTTTTGTCAAACACTTTTTCGAACCTACGTTTGCATTTTTTGTTCGGTAATGCTATACTAAATTTAACAATTAAAAGAATAATAAGATAAGAGGTGAATGGATTGAAAAAAGTATCGAAAAGACAAGAAGATATACTTGAATTTATTAAAGAAGAAGTTCGTACAAAAGGATACCCACCTTCCGTCCGAGAGATTGGCGAAGCTGTGGGATTAGCATCAAGTTCTACTGTCCACGGACATTTAAATAGACTTGAAAGCAAAGGACTTATTCGTCGCGATCCAACAAAACCTCGTGCAATAGAAATTTTGGATAAAGATAATATTTCAAAACAAGGTGTAATGCATGTTCCACTAGTTGGAAAAGTTACTGCTGGTCTACCGATTACAGCTATTGAAAATATAGAAGAATATTTCCCTATTCCAGACTATTATGGAACTTCAGATGATCATATTTTCATGCTTGAAATCATGGGTGAATCTATGATTGAAGCCGGTATTTTAGACGGCGACTATGTCATAGTAAAACAACAAGCAACAGCCAATAATGGTGATGTTATTGTCGCTATGACAGAAGAAAATGAAGCTACTGTAAAACGCTTCTATAAAGAAGATGGTTTCTTCCGACTTCAACCAGAAAACTCTTCAATGGAGCCGATTATCGTAGAAAGTGTCTCTGTTCTTGGCAAAGTGGTTGGTTTATATCGTAATGTTCACTAATCATTTATATGAAAAAGCATCCAACTCTATTCTATTAAGATAGATTTGAATGCTTTTTTATTTTGAGTTATTTGATTTTTACTTTTTTAAGACCAAATAATTTTTGGTTTTTTTGTTACACAGTCAATATGAACATCTGCTTGAATCGTACCACCAAATGTATGATTGGATCCAAATGCAATATGAATCGTATTATACGCTTTTTCATCTTCTAAAATACGGCCGATGATACGTGCTTCATAATTTGTTCCAATACCCAATTCTGCAAGCATGCGACCATTTCCCTCACCTAAAATTTCCAATAGTTTTTTTCCTTGTTCACCGGATGCATTGATTAATCGTCCATTTTCAACTGTAAGAAGAACTGGTTCTTTTACTAGTCCTATGCTTGCAATAGATCCTGTAATCAAAATTTCTCCATTAGCTTGTCCTTCTAATGGAGCAATATATGCTTCACCTGAAGGTAAATTACCAGATGCTGCTTTTTCGCGAAAGACGCCTGTGCTAGGAATCCCTTTACGCGTTTCTATTGGAATAGACAATTCATACATTTCTCCTGTATGAATTGTAACTTTTTTCGATGCTGTAAGTTTTTCCGCTTGTTCAAATGTTTCTTTTTCAACTCTCGAATAGTCAGCCTTCATCGCACCATTTAAAAACATATCCTCTGTAATGCCTGGCATTGTAATTACAGAAGTGCCACTTTCATTTGCATTACGTCTTGCCAGTGTATGAGTTAGGGAATATTTTGTTAAACAAAATACTACTTCATAATTTAA
>DATMJF010000373.1:0-4221 GCA_035554455.1 Rummeliibacillus sp. | reverse complement strand
CTATAAATTTATAAAATTTCCCAAGTTCTAACTGAGCATCGGAATTACAGTTCATGGCTTTTTGATATATCATTTTCGCTTCTTGTAATTCATCAGCTTCCATGAAAATGGTTACTAATTCATCAGTTGGTTTGATGATTTCTTGTAAGATCGTTTGCAAGTCACGAAGTAAAATATCATGATATTTTGGGTCATACGTTGAGATACTTTTCACTTGTGTATAGAGGATACCTATATCATCAGAAAAGTCGATTGTTGAAGTATGACAAGATTCAAACAATCGAGAAATGTTTGATATTACATCATTTCCCGTCTCAATTAATGGAATAAGATTTGCGGCCATTACATTTCCATTTTCAGCAAGTTGTTGCTGCAATTGTTGTAAATTCATGATGGTACACTTCCTTAATGTGTTACTAAAATTATATTTTTTATTCTTAACTTCGTATTATTTTAAAATAAAACAAACACCGCGTATAGAGTAAAAACAAAATCTTTAAATCAATTATTTCCAAGTTTCATCTAATTTATTTGCATAAAATTCAATAGCTTTCTTATAATCTAAAATATTGTGATCTTGTGATGTCTCAGCAATACATCGTAAGAGGAGTTCCATTGCTTCATGATGTTGTTTTAGATTATATAATGTCATTGCGTAAAACACTTTAAGGGCCTTATTGTTTGGAAAGCGTTCAATCGCTTTTTGAAGTGTCTTTTTCGAATTTTCATATTGACCAAGCGTTCTATATGTACTTCCTAATCCTAGTAACACAGCTTCAAGATCTTCATCAGCTAAGCCAAGTTGTATAGCTTTTTCATAATAAGGAACTGCTTTCGCTTCCTCCCCTAATGCATCATAGCTCCATGCACATTGATAATTAAATTGAGGATTATTCGGTGACATACGAATTAAATCTAATAAACTTTCATTCGATTCCTTTAACAAACCTTTTTCTCTTAGTTTAATCGCTTTTTGTAATCTTTCATCCATTTCGTTTTAACTCTCCTTCAAATACTAGAATATTTATCTATTTTTTTAAAAAGGCGAACAAAAAATACAGACTGTCTCAGATGCCTAATTCTCTTTTCAATGGTGTCATTACCGTTCCCTTTTAGAGTTTCTGCCTTTTTTGGACGACGACTATAAAAATCGTAATTAAAATCAGGCTGTAGATGAAAATCCAGCCAAACTGCCAGTAATACCCTGCAGGTAAAGAGGTAATTTTATCACCTACACTCATGATTTCAAGGGAATGACGCAGAGGCGGAAAAAGCCAGTTTAATGCTTTTATTTTTAGAATATCAGCTTTCGCCACTGCTATAATCAAGGAAACAATCAGAATACTGATTACTCCCCACCATGAATTTACACTGCTTTTTACAAGGTCCCTTGTAAAAAATAAGGAAAGCGCAATCGAAAGAACGGCAAGACTAAAATGCGCCAATAACCCAATCACAAGATGAATGGTATGGAACCCAGGTGTAAAGGCTTGAAAAACAACAGGATAAGATACGGCTACAACGCTAAGGAGCAGACCAACCACTGCACAATTGATCACGAGGGCAAGGTAATATCCTCTTTTATTTTTGGCATGCATAATGGTAATTTGTTTTTGCCCTTCGTCCTCCGCATGCAAAATGGTGATCGTGACCCAGCCCATTATAAAAAACAGCACGAGTGAAGTAAATGAGTAACTGTCCAAGATTGGATTAGGTACATAGGTGTAATTGATGACGAGCATCATGATAAAGACGGAAACCGGGGGAATATATTTGTGTGTTCGAAAATAATTCGAGAATTGGTAGTGAATCAAACCCTTCATTGTTGCGTTTCTCCTCCTTCTTCAAAACTGTTGCAAAAATTCTGTTTCTTTCTTATGTAAAGGTGCTAAAAGTTTAATCGAGGCCCCCCGGTCCAGAAATTCTCTTACAATCTTATTGGTTTGTTCTTGACTGACATTTACTTCGATCAACCTTCGTCCGGAACTGATTTCCATATCTTTCTCGATGATTACTTCGTCAATAAATGGAACTATTGATACAGTGTTCGAGAGTTCAAACACGACCTTGTTCACGAGCTCACCTTGTGGCTGCTGGCTGCCCATCTGGATGATTTGGCGTTGATGTATTACGAGTATTTGGTCCACAACCTTTTCGAGTAGCTTAGTCTCGTGACAGGTTAAAATAACACTAATGTTCCTTTCCTTTAAGGAGACTAACAGTTCTTCCATTTCGCTTTGTGCCTTTAGATCAAGACCGGAAAGCGGCTCATCCATGATCAGTAGATCTGTTTCTTCCAGCATCGCCTGCATGATGGTTACTTTTTGTTTCATCCCCTTTGAAAAATGAACAATCCTGTTGTTTCGGTCGTCTTCCATATGAAATATTTTCAGCAAGGTGTTAATTCGCTGCTGCAGCCACTCTTTCTGCAGTCCCCGAATCGTCCCCATATGTGTCAGATACTCTGCCGGCGTAAATGGAATCACCACCGGGGTCACCTCTGGTACGTATCCAATCCGGACAGGCTCTCCGTTCCGAAAAAGAATCTGCCCGCTATCAGGCTTCGTTAACCCACCAATCATTTTCAATAACGTACTTTTTCCCGATCCGTTTTTTCCAACAATGGCTGTAACCTGGCTGGAGGGAATCGAAAGGGACACACCTTCCAGGACCGATTTGTTTTTAAATGATTTGGTTACATTCTGTAATTCTATAATTGTGTCCACTTTTACACACCCTATCTCTCTAGTTATAAGAACGAATCTGCGTATTCATAAACCAATAAATACAACGCAGAATAGTGTAGCTGAACCAACAGCCTCCAATCTGTCCCCTCACATAAAATACAATTCAAAAATTTAAGAATACTTGATGTCTAGTTTTTCACTAAATTTCATCCCATGCATACGTTAACAAATTGGCTTGTCCTCCTGCAATTTGGATAGTGCATTGATCAATCAGTTTTGCACCTAATTTTTCATAAAAGTAACGACTGTTATTTTCTTCCAGTACTTTGACAATGGTGTTTTTAAAACCATTTTGTTTAAATTTCTTAAACAAATGACTAAGCAATTCCTTACCATATCCTTTTCCTTGATATTCTTCATAAAAATAAATAGATGTGACATCACCATCGTATAAAGGATACTCCTCCTCTTTCACTTTTGCCCCACATGCAAAACCAATTATTTTGTCATCGACTATTGCAACAAGCACTATATTTTCATCAAGTTGAATATTGCTTTTCCATAGGTCCGTCCTTTTTTCAACTGATAGATTTTGTAAGAACTCATCACTCATAATCCCTTTATACGTCGTTTGCCAGCTATGAACATGAACTTTTGCAATTTCCTTAGCATCCTCTATTTTTGCTTCTCGAATCATCATTTTCATAGATTTTCCCCCTTCACTATAATAAAAAACTCAAATATTCCTTCATCATTCCGCTTATCATTGACAAACACTACAACCACCGTTTGCAAGAAAAAAACAGTATAAAAAGAGTCTCTATTTAAATTCGCCACGCCTCAACATGTATGTCTATGCCTCGTTGTGCCTCTCGGAAATGATTTGTTTTTGGGCTTTTTTTGTTAACTTTTCAAAAACTAAATTATATGAATGTAGCATTAGATTTTCTATTAAATCAGTGGGTAAACTTGAATCAATATAGATAGAGTTCCAGTGTGTTTTGTTCATATAATAGCCAGGGACAATACTTTCATAAACCTCTCTTAACTCTTCAGCGTAAGTAGGTTCACATTTTAAAGTTATAATAGGTTTTCCTTCAGAATCTCCCCCCATCATCGCAAACATCTTCCCACCAACATGATAACGATCTGCTTGCCAATCTACTTGATAATCATGTGTTGCCCCTAGTAGGGATAAACAAAATGAGTGTAGTTTTACTTTTTCCATTAAAAGCCCTCCTTTTTTATTAATCCAATTCCATTCACCAATCGATAAATTGTAATTTTGTACATTTTACCATTAAAAGATATAAATGTATTCTGAATATAAAATATTTATTATTGAATCCATTTTGCTTAAGACAGATGCTTTCCGCGAACAAGCATCAGAGCTTGTACCAGGTAAATTGCAAAAAGCTTTATTCTTTCCAATTATCAAAAAATGCCTCCTTTTATATTGTAGAAAAGAAGGCACTTTTTTATTAAATTATCTAAAACACTGATAATGTATTATATTACGTCTATTTACTACACG
>DATMJF010000372.1:0-2081 GCA_035554455.1 Rummeliibacillus sp. | reverse complement strand
TCAATGACCATGATTTATATGTAGACTTTGATCAAGAATTAGATGAACTTAGCTATGATTATAAATAAAATACATACAAAAAGCATGCTAAAGATAGTAGCATGCTTTTTGTTTTTTATTTTTGAATCTCAGCTATTTCTTTATATTTGTTATACCATACTTCATCTACATGATTAAACGCCACTGGACGGAAGTTTTCCTTTTTTACTACAATATGTTCAGATGTTGCAGTTGCAGCGACTGTACCATCTGTATGTAAAATTTCATAGGCATAAACCGTACGTAATCGATCTTGTGATTTGACCCAAGTGCGAATAATTGCTTTTTCACCATATCGCAAAGCGGCTTTATAGCTTACATTTACATTCATAACAGGAGAAACATAACCATCCGCTTCAAATTTTGTTACTGAAAATCCAAGATCATGAATAAGTTGTGTTCTTCCTACTTCCATCCATATAACATAATTCGCGTGATAAACTACGCCCATTTGATCTGTTTCTGCATAACGAATTTCGATTTCTTTTTCACTTACAAACATTTCTGTCACCTCATTCATTAGTATATCGAAATTTCTTCAAAAAATCTTATTTAGATTATTATTTCAACAAAAAACCTTTATTACTTTACAATTCACCCGGCTATACCATTGCTAGCTTCGACCTAGTAGCAATCCGTTTAGGATACTGAAAAGTATTTAAATGCAAATTTTAATAGTATTAATCTGCTTTCTGCATGATGTGGAATTAGCTTCGCTTTCCGCGGGCGAGCGTTGAGCCTCCTCGCTCACTTCGTTCACTGCGGGGTCTCACCTGTCTCGCTTTCCCGCAGGAGTCTTCGCTAATTCCACATCAACAAAGATAGCTATACAAGATTTTAAAATAAATTTCATCTATTATTACTTTTTCAGTGCCCTCACTTCGTTCATGCGGGGCTTTCAGTTCAATCTTTTCCGTAGGACTCTGAATGAACCTCACTGAATGATCATCGCATGAAGGAAATGCGAATGCATTTTCGAGGACTCGCCGTCTTTCGCTCCATCATTACATTCCATAGGATATATAGTAAATAAAGTCCAGTCAAAAGTAATATGTTCGTTTTTTTAATCATCGAATTATGAAATTGATTCATATTTTATCTATTAAAATAACAAGCGTGTTGATTGTTGATTAGGATAATATATGAAGAATATTCTTCTGTAATCATACTTTCAAAGTGCTTGTGTCTCATTGTTTATTGATTATAGCGGAGGATTGCACGACTCCCGCAGGAAAAGCGTGGCAGCTGAGACCCTGCACGTAGCGTGTGCTGCGGAAGCGGCTCAGCGCTCGCCTGCAGGAAAGCGAGCAATCCGTAGCGGGTATCGATTGATCATCCATTTTTTAATGGAGAAAACTGGATGATCAACACGCATGTTAAAATATATCTATATCTGTTTTAATAGTAATGTTTGAACTAAAATAGAGAGCAGTTAAACCCCTCTTTTATTCCCCCAAATATACGTATGCAATTGCGGAAGAACTTTTACATTTGTCAGCTCATGATCGGAAATGACTTTTTCAATTAACCATTCATACTTTTCAAGAAGTCCTTTAATAAGCCTCGAATCATCAGTCGTATTTATATCATCATTTCCTACTTGAAAATAGAATGGTACATCTGGATAACGATGGTGTACCCGTTTCCCGTACTGAAAATCTTCATCATTAAAGATAACAATCTTTAGCGACACATGGTGCCCGTTCTTACTTTCTTTAAGATTCGCTAATATTTCATCGAGAATTAAGAAATTTGTTTTCATCCCGGAGCTAGGAGGTTTAGGTGAAATGGTTAGTTCATCTATTTCATAAAACCATTCCTGCCATCTGCTCCCCTGTGTTTCGACACCAATTTGTATTTCTTTTTCTTTTAATAGAGATACTAAACTATCTAGATTTTTCAGTAACGCTGGGTTTCCTCCCGAAATCGTGACGAAAGAGAATCCATTTCCACCGATTCGTTTCAGTTCATCCCATATCTCTTCAGCTGTCATTTGAATGATTTGATCTTTCCCACTACCATCCCACGTAAAAGCAGAATCA
>DATMJF010000371.1:0-2898 GCA_035554455.1 Rummeliibacillus sp. | reverse complement strand
AGCTATCAAAACAGCTAAGGAAAAAAACGTGTTTGAACGTCAACTTGAAGTGAAAATTCCTGATCAAGTGTACGACGATTTAATGGCAATCGTTCGTAAGGAACCAACAGTATGAAACCAGAACAAGCAATCTATAATTTATTAGGGTTAGCCGCTCGAGCTCGTAAAGTGGTTACCGGAGAAGAACAAGTAATTAAGGAAGTACGTGGACAAAACGCAAAACTTGTGATTTTATCAACGGATGCTTCCAAAAATACACAAAAAAAAATGCAAGATAAATGTAAGTCTTTTAACGTTGAGCTACATGAATTTGCGACAAGAGATCTTCTTGGACACGCTATTGGTAGGGAGGCGAGAGTTTCCGTAGCTATTATGGACAGTGGTTTTGCAAAAAAACTGTCAGGGCTACTCAACGAAATCTAACCGGGGGTGAATACATGACAAAATTACGTGTTCATGAATATGCGAAACAAGTAAGTAAGTCAAGTAAAGAAGTGATCGAACAGTTATCCAAGCTCCAAATTGACGTAAAAAACCATATGTCTATGTTAGAAATAGAAGCGATTAGCAAATTGGATGGTGTATATAAAAAGAACAGCAGTACACAACCAACATATCATAAGGAACAATCAAAAGGACAGCCAGGAACTCGTCCTGTAGCACGAAAAGAGCAAACCTCTTCTAGTCCTGCTCAAACAAAACAAAAAAACACACAAGGAAGTACTATGAATAATAATTCGACTTCAAGAGATAATTCAAAACCAAAACAAAATACAAATAATAGTCAAGGCCGTTCAAATAATAACACTAATAATAATAATAATAGTAATAATAACAATCGCGGAGGTCGCGGAGGAAATTCTCAAGGCGGCAACCGTAACTTTAACCAAAAACGAAAACCAGGTATAAATGGTGGTCAACGTCGTAAAAACCGTCCACAACAAACACCACAACCAGCTGTAAAAAAAGAACTACCAGAAAAAATTACATTCTTTGAATATTTAACAGTTGGTGATTTAGCAAAAAAATTAGGTCGCGAACCATCTGAAATTATCAAAAAATTGTTTATGCTTGGAGTTATGGCCACAATCAACCAAGAATTAGAACAAGATGCCATCGAGTTAATCTGTGCTGATTACGGTGTAGAAGTAGAAGAAGAAGTACGTATTGATGTTACAGACCTTGATACTTATTTTGAAGAAGATGAAAATGAAAACCAAGCAGATATCAAAGAACGTCCTCCAGTTGTAACAATTATGGGACACGTAGACCATGGTAAAACAACATTATTGGACTCAATTCGTAATACGAAAGTTACTGAAGGTGAAGCTGGTGGTATCACACAACATATTGGTGCCTATCAAGTTGTTGTAAAAGGTAAAAAAATTACTTTCTTAGATACACCAGGACACGCAGCGTTTACAACAATGCGTGCACGTGGAGCAAAAATCACCGATTTAACGATTTTAGTTGTAGCTGCAGATGATGGTGTAATGCCTCAAACAATTGAAGCTATTAACCATGCAAAAGCGGCAGAAGTTCCAATTATCGTAGCTGTCAACAAAATGGATAAACTAACATCAAACCCAGATCGCGTTATGCAAGAATTAACTGAACATGGTTTAATTCCTGAAGATTGGGGTGGCGATACAATCTTTGTTCCTATCTCAGCTTTAAAAGGTGACGGTATCGATCAATTATTAGAAATGATTTTACTCGTTTCTGAAGTAGGCGAGCTAAAAGCAAATCCTAAACGTCGTGCAATTGGTTCTGTTATTGAAGCACAATTAGATAAAGGTCGCGGTTCAGTTGCTACATTACTAGTACAAAACGGTACTTTAAATGTCGGCGATCCAATCGTAGTAGGTCATACATACGGTCGTGTCCGTGCTATGGTCAACGATTTAGGTCGTCGAGTAAAATCTGCTGGTCCATCAACACCAGTTGAAATTACAGGTTTAAGTGAAGTACCACAAGCTGGAGATCGCTTCGTAGTATTTGAAGATGAAAAAACAGCTCGTCAAGTTGGGGAAGCTCGTGAATCTACTGCTATCCAAGCACAACGTTCAGAAAAACAACGTGTAACACTTGATAACTTATTTGAACAAATGAAACAAGGCGATATGAAGGAATTAAACCTAATCGTTAAAGCAGATGTTCAAGGTACAGTAGAAGCTATGGCTGCATCACTTATGAAAATTGATGTAGAAGGCGTAAACGTGAAAATTATTCATACAGGCGCCGGAGCTATCACTGAATCAGATATCTCACTTGCAGCTGCTTCTAATGCAATCGTTATCGGCTTTAACGTACGTCCAGATGTTAATGCAAAACGTGCTGCTGATGCAGAAGGCGTAGATATTCGTCTTCACAGAATCATTTATAAAGTAATCGAAGAAATCGAAGCTGCGATGAAAGGTATGCTTGATCCAGAATTCGAAGAAAAAGTAATTGGAGCTGCTGAAATACGTGAAACATTCAAAGTTTCTAAAGTAGGTACAATTGCTGGTGGTTATGTAACTGAAGGTAAATTAACACGTGATAGTGGCGTTCGAGTAATCCGTGATGGTATTGTAATATTTGAAGGCGAATTAGATTCTCTTAAACGTTTCAAAGATGATGCTAAAGAAGTCGCAAAAGGTTATGAATGTGGTTTCACCGTTAAAGGTTACAACGATATTAAAGTTGGCGACGAAATTGAAGCATTTATCATGGAAGAGATTAAACGCTAATGATTGTATATGCAGAGTGTGAATTTTTTGTCCCTTCTGCACATTCGCTAAAAGAAAAGAGAGCTGTATTACAGCGTATGATTACTCGTACAAAACAAAAATACAATGTCTCAATAGCGGAAATTGATCATCAAGATGTTTGGCAAAGAACACTTCTAGCACTTGT
>DATMJF010000370.1:0-7235 GCA_035554455.1 Rummeliibacillus sp. | reverse complement strand
TTTATGTACATATTTTGTTTGATTGTATGGGGACTCAACTTTATAGCAGTAAAAATTCAAGGAACTCCTGTCAGCTTGGAATTATCCTTAACTTATCGTTTAGTTATGACAGCCTTTTTATTTTTGATTCTTGTTTGGTTCCTTCAGCCAAAAGGGAGGCCAACAAGAAAAGATATCCCATTTGTAATAGTTTTTGGTGTATGTAACTTTGCATTAAGCTACTTATGCCTTTATTACGCCACAATTTTGAGTTCTGCAGCAATCGTAACAATGGTTTTTTCATTAAAGGTGATTTTGACCCCGATTACTCTCCGGATTTTTTTAAAAGAAAAGTTACATTTAGGCGTTTTGTTTGGGGGGATTTTGGGTGTATTAGGTGTATGTATTCTCATCTATCCGAATTTGAACAGCTTTCAAGGGTCCAATGACATAAAAGGAATTATGGTTGCAATCTTAGGTACGCTTCTTACAGCAGTAGGTGATGCCAGCTCAGCACGAAATGCAAGTCACAAGGTGAATCCTATCTACGCAAATGCCATTGGATTTACAGTGGGCAGTTTATTGATGGGAGTAATTGTATTATTTCAAGGACAAGAATTTATATTTCCAACATCGTTTTCATACTTATCTGGGTTGCTATATTTAACTCTGGTTGCTTCATTTGTTGCATGGTTATTCTATTTGAAGCTTGTAGAAAAAATTGGAGGAGCTCAAAGTGGCTATATGGTTGCGCTTTTCCCGGTAATAGGAGGAATAGCTTCCGTATTAATCGGTGAGTCAGATCCATCATTGTATTTGTTTGCTGGTTGCTTTTTTAGCTGTATTGGCGCTGCCATCGCATTAGGGTTTGGAACTTGGAGGCATAATGCGAAATTACCTCTAAAAAGAGCTAATTAAGAAGGCATAAGTCTTGTGAACTTGGAAATAGAGCTCATTTTTTTGGTTCTCAGCTTGTTGACCAACAGCAATTCGGTGATTCCCTTATTATTTTTTCACAAGTTTTTTTGCAAATTAAAATAACAAAACACATTTTGTAGATCTTTAAAAAGGTTAAACAAGAAAAAAATTTCTTATGCTTACTTTCAGATTCCGATAAAACATCTGATATAATAAGTTATTGAAAAAAATAAGGATGGTGATTTAATTGAAGATTCTTGAAACCGATCGACTTATCCTTCGACTGCAAACAACAGATGATGCGGCATTTATCCTTGAGCTTATGAACGATCCTTCCTGGCTGCGCTTCATAGGTGATCGTTGTGTAAGGACGCTGGATGACGCAAGAGCTTATATTATGAATGGACCTGTTCGCATGTATGAACAATTCGGTTTCTGCCTCTATTTGGTGGAACGAAAGGAAGATCATGCCCCGATTGGAATTTGTGGTTTGGTAAAAAGAGATTCCTTGAAAGATGTTGATATTGGATTTGCATTTCTTCCAAAGTATTGGTCAAAAGGATATGCCTGTGAAGCAGCCTCAGCAGTAATGTCCTATGGAAAAGACGAATTAGGGTTAACTCGCATTGTGGCAATCACGACTCAAGAGAATCAAGCTTCAGAAAATCTACTTAAAAAACTTGGATTTCAGTTTGAGAAATTGATTCAGTTTGCCAATGACCCCGAAGAGCTTAAGCTTTTGATATTTGACCAAACAGAAAACCATATCAAAAAACAGCAGGAATCATCAGAAGCAAAAAACTAGGTGTGTTGTCTGGCGAAGCATTCGAAACAACGAGTAGGAAAACGATGTAGTTTATCCGCACGCCCTATGGTTGGAAGATAAGCTCTATAGCTTGGGATGATGAAATAAATGGCTTAACCATTCCAGAAAGGTATCGAAAATAATAACTGCAGTAGGAGTAGGGTGAGTAGCTCACTGCGGATAGTTTCGGAAAAGCTATGAAAACCTATATAAAAGTAAAAAGACGGTAAATACCGTCTTTTTACTTTTTACAAACTCTCAAGAATAGTTTATGAATTTTCATAGTAATATCCAAAGATAGCCAAAACAGCACATGCAAGAATCACAGCAATTGCTACTCTTATTGGCGAAATAGGTGCACGACCGCCAACTTTACCGGTCTGTCCATTCACCATAAACTGATAAACTTTGTTTTTATATTGGAATGATGATAGCCAAATAGGTAGCATCAAATATTTATACGTGATGTCATCATGTGTTGTAGAAAACTGGATACTTCCAACTTGATCTGCTCCACGTTCAAAGCGAATTTTTGATGATATTTGTTGACGAATATGATTCTTTATATCTTGTTGTGCAATTTTCCATCCATCTTCTAAACCGATACTATATCTTTCTGCCAAGAATCCAGAAACATATTCAGGTTTATAGGATTTATTTTCCAGTAAATTAAAAGGTTCTATTTTCCTCATCATATCATGGTCATACCGTGTTGTTGCACTCACTAATTGATCATCTATAAATTCTTGATAAAATCCAGAGGTAGTATACCAATCTGTTTCGATATATGTATCCCCGTCTTTATCTCTCATGACACGGTTAATACCATAATTTGCTGTGTAATAGGATCCTGTATTTGTATCAAATGTCCAATAAGGTAAATAGACACCTTTAAAAGCATCAGGCTTAGCACTTAATTTTGCAGCACGTGGTGAAAACCATCTTCCTTTGATCCAACGCTGAAAATTTGAACCTGCTTCTTTATCAGTTACTTCAAATGCACAAACACCATTTGGAGCTAGTGTATCTACCGTCGCTGCTTCCATTACTTGATGTGAACCACAGTAGGGACAGGTATCCGCAACTTGCAGAGCATCGTAAATTGTCTCAGATGCACATTCACTACAGATAACTGTCTTCTTTTCAACACCCCAGTCAAAATTCCCACGTTTCTCGGCTGCATAGAAATCCATTTCCTGAGCTACTTTGTCGTGTTCATCTTCTGGTTTTGCAATTTCTGTTTCATAACCACAATAGGGACAGCTTAACTTACCGTTTTTAGGATTAAATTCAATAGATGCACCACATGAGGGACATTCAGCATCAAAATCGATTTTTGCATCTTTTACAGTTTCGCTCACTGTATATCCCTCCTATTGTTTGTCATTATCATCAAAGAGGTCGCCACATTCAGGACAGAACTTTGGTGGGTTTGAAGGATCTTCTGGTTTCCAACCACATTTGTCACAAATATAGGTTGGTGTCCCTTCTGGTTTTTTCGTTCCACAATTCGAACAGAATTTACCTTTGTTGATAGAACCACATGTACAAGTCCATCCCTCATTTGTTGGTTTTGGTGTTCCACAGTTTGAACAGAATTTCCCCGTATTTGTTTGGCCACACGCACAATCCCACTTATTTGCAGACGGTTGATTGTTTTGAGGTACTTGCTCACTTTGTTGAGTTTGTGAAGCCATTTGGAAAAGTTGTCCTGCATTCACACCGCCAGCCTGTGAAGCCATATTCATCCCCATAAATCCACCAAGTGCTCCATTTTCATTTTCTGCAGCTTTAATCATAGCATCTGCTTGAGCTCCAGTAATTTGTGCAGCAGCCATTGATGTATTACGAAATACTGCATTTTTTTGCAATTGTTTAATCATTGCTTCATCTTCTTCAGAAGCTTTTAGCGAGCTAACACCAAAGGTACCCACAGCTAAACCACGTGATTCCAGCCATTTTTCTGATAATACTTGGTTCAATGCTGTTGCCAATTCGATTGTGTGCGCAGGAATTTCACTGTACCGAACACCTAGTGCTGAAATTTTGGCAAAAGCAGGTTGTAAAGCTGTCATTAATTCGGTTTTTAATTGGCTATCGATTTCATCTCGATGATATTCTTGTACAACATTTCCACATACATTTTTGTAAAACAATAATGGATTGATGATACGATACGAATATTCACCATGACAGCGGATCGAAATATCTATATCTAAACCGATATTTCGGTCGATTACTCGAAATGGTACTGGACTTGGTGTACCGTATTTGTTGCCCATAATTTCTTTTGTATTAAAGTAATAAATACGTTGATCCTTAGGTGGCTCACCGCCAAAAGTAAAACGTTTCCCAATCTCCATAAATGTTTGAAGAATATTTTCTTTAAAATCTCCTTCGAAGAAGATGCTTGGTTCAGTTGAAGTATCGTATACATATTCGCCTGCTTCGGCACTAACTTCTACTACTTTCCCCTGTTCAACGATCATCATGCATTGACCTTCGTTAACTGCAATAATGGAGCCGTTTGAAATAATATTGTCGTTGCCTTTGTTTGAGCCTCGTTTTGTTTTACGTCTGACACCTTTTGTAACCAGAACCTCTTTCGAAAGCCCTTCACAGTAAAAGTATTCGCGCCATTGATCTTCTAAAACGCCTTTTGCAGCGCCGATTCCCGCTTTAATTAAACCCATGAGTATCCCATCCTTTTTTATGTAATAAAATTTATTCTATCATTATGGGAATATAGAATGTATTCACTTAACATATACGATTTATACCTAAAAAAGTTTCATACTGTATCCAGAATCATTATTCCAAATTCATAGTTCCATAAACATTTGATTAAATAAACTATCCCTTAATTATTATTAGATTTTTTATCAAACTCAATTCATGAGTATTAATTTGATAAAGGAATAAATAAATATTCTCGATTTGCGTAATCAAAAAAATAAAACGACATTCTAAAATGAACATCGTTTTATATGTTTTTATTTGGCTACAGAAACACTTCTATGGAGTAAAAGTATATTTCTTTTTCGTTCCATCAGAAAACTTAACATCTAACTCTACTTTTTTAAAGTTGGGATCGAGGTTAAATACTTTAAGAATTTGTTTCTTTACTTCTTCATCTGGTGTATTGACATCGAACTTTAGCTGTTTGAATAGTGGTTCAAGTTTCGTATAAGCTGCGTTACCTTCAATTTTCTGATTTTTACGTTCATCTGAAATTGAAACATCTGCACCATTATTTCGATTTTCAAAATCAATCTCATATGTTTGATTAGATCCATAGTCAGCGTCTAGTTTGAACTCAGAAAAATTGAAAGCTTTGTTTTGTGTATTATCATTCGTTTTAGTCGTATCATTTGCCCTATTCGTTGAATCATACGCACTGCCTTCCGAAGTTGGAGCATTATCTTTTACATTTGATGCATTATTAGATTTATTTCCACTTCCACAACCAACTAATATAACTGTTAAAATTGATACCGCTAAAAAAGTTGACCATTTCATCATTTTACAATCAATCTCCTTTCTAATAAGTATGGTTAGCATTCCCGATTCAAAAACATTAATTCCAAATTGATTTAAAAAAAGATGAAATTAGAGATTAAAGAATTTATAAACTAATGGATTAAAAAAGCAGCATGCTTAATACTTGCATGCTGCTCCTGAACTCTATTCACTATATTTAAAATCCTGATTTAACGGCTTTAAACGAAACAAAACTTTGGCACGGACTTCTTTATGGAAGTCGATTGTTCCGAAATCTCTAGAATCCATTGAATGGTTTCGATTATCTCCCATTACAAATATTTTACCTTTATCAACTTTTATATCTAAGTCATTTGTGTCCATTGGTTCCTTAATATATGGCTCATCAACTGCTTTGCCATTTCGGTAAAGAACATTATCCTTTATCTGAATATGATCTCCAGGTAAGCCTATTACACGTTTAATAAACAAATCATGTCCAGCTACGAGCTCTGCATCAAAGCTCACAATATCGTCGTAGTGAGGCTTTTGATACTTATATGCAAGTCTACTAGAAATTAAATAATCCCCTTCATGTAAGCTATTTTCCATACTATCTCCAATCACAATTTCAGGTGAAATAACAGCACGAAAGCTAATTGCTAAACATATCATCACAATCAGTGTTAGAAAAAATTTTCGTAAATCCTTTAGTAAACTTGTATACTTGCCCATAAATTCACTCGCCTAATTTCTTTATATAATCATCTGAATCTATTATCTTAATAATCATATTTTTTATGGAACTTTGTCAATTCAAAAATGAATAAAACCTGCATTCTTTTATGAATGCAGGTTTTTGTATACCGATAAGTTTAATTTAAACTAAGCAAAATATGCTGCTTACTGTCAGAATGATTTGTATGCGAAAGACCTTATTTCCATTCTTTCAACGTTTTCTCATACGTTACTTGATTCATTATTCGTTGAATCCCTCTTGATTTGTCGATTGCAAGTTGCATTTCTTCTTTATAACGGTCAAGTTTATGCTGCTTTTTAGCAATCACTGCTTCGATAGAGTGTGGCATCCAAGGTTGATAGAACGGATGATTTCTTGCATTTCCGTATTTTCCCGATAATGCTTCAACATATGCCGTATTATACGATTTAAGTGGACCGTTTTTCATCGAATTTACGATGTCTCTAGCGCTAGCAAGATCCCCTAAACGAACTGCCCGTTGAAATTCGTAATCTTGCTGTCCATCAGGTTGATTTTTGAACTTTTCGATCAGTCGATCCAGTGCTGCAATTTCATCTTCCTTTGAACCTTCTTTAATCGCAAGAGCATATGCATATGTTGGATTTCTTTTTTGATTACGTACTTGACGAAGTATCGCTTTTGTATTTTTTGAAGATGTCATTGTATAAGCATAGTAGCCAACTATCGCAACTGCAAGAATTGTAAAAAATGCAACGGAAAAACTAGTTGGTACTTTTAGCCAAATAAAAATTGCACCTATTACCAATACAACTAGGTAAAACATTAATAGTCTTAAAATATTCATATCAATTCTCCAATACTAATAAAGTGAAACTTCACACAGTGTGGGGTTCTTTATCCCTACTGTGTGTTAGTTGAACCAATCGGACATTTATGAACAGTTGATCTCCCAACTATCTTCTAGCGTTTTACTTGAGTTTTGAAGTGTGGGATCTTACTGCCATTAATGCGGGATAAAATGGTGGATAACCATCATTACTATCTTAACAACGTCCTACGAAATGAGCAATGAATAGGGGTGACTAAGTTTAAAAACATTTTAGTACATTTCAATAAATGTACAAGTGAATCAATTTCAAAAATCTATTTTTGGTTCTTAATTACGAACATTTTAATACATTAACTTTTCACTATTCAGATTTGGATGTTCCGCTACAGACGGCGCTTTCCACGGGCTTGGCTTCAATCTCCTCGGGCCAACACGATGTTGGTCACGAAGCCGTTGCCACAGGACGTGGCGTTCTTAGGCTTTGTTCCTTAAAATCGTTCCTG
>DATMJF010000369.1:0-8411 GCA_035554455.1 Rummeliibacillus sp. | reverse complement strand
ATTGAAGAGCATCTTCATACAGAAGGAAATCTTGTAAGTGGTCATGCATGGCCAGACTTACCAGGCTTAATGAAAGAGTTTTTAAAAAAATTATAGAATAGAAGCCCTGATTGATTATTGCAATCAGGGCTTTAAATTTGTAGAAATAAAATAGTGAATAAATACACTATTATACTTTAAAACCATTTATTACATAAAATATATGTATTTGAAATTACTATTCCAAAGGGGGATTTTTAATGGGAAAAGAATTTTATGATTGGGGAAATCCTAAAAATACAACGATTGTAAGTTTACATGGAATGGGGAATACAAAAGAATTAGAATCACCCAAAAGCACTACAGTGTTTTAGGAGTAATCGATTGAATATGATACATTACTAAATAATAAGGTTAGCTGTTTGACATAGGCAAAAATTATATAATGTAAAACAGCTCTCCTTATTAATTTTGAATGGAGGAGAAAAATTCCTATAAATCAATTCATAGAAATAGATATAACAATAGAGTGTAACAGAAAAAAAGTATCCAATTTGATATAGACGATACAATAGTGATAAGCAGTAAAGTATTGTATGTTTGAAAAGAATTTAGTCTCTATTATGTAAATTTTCTAACTTTGATAAAAGACAATATAGTTTCATTTTACGTATAGACAATTCTTTTTCTGCTCTTTCGATTTTCTTTATGGACGTACATAATCTATCTTGAGCATCTTGAAGTAAACTAGGGGAATGAAATCCAGCAGAACGCTTTAAGTGAAATATTGTTTGAATCTCTCTTATAGTAAGTCCTAATGATTCCATTTCTTTAATGATATAAAAGTCATGCATATCTTTTTCAGTATATTCCCTCTTGTCACCTTTCCTTATTGGATCTATTAAGTTGAGTTCTTCATAAAACCGAATTGTATCCTTTGTAGATTGAATCTTTTCCACAAATTCTCCTATTTTCATTTTTTCTCTTCCTCACCTTAAATAATAGTAGATTTCATCATAATTAATTATTTAGAATAAATAAGATTGTTTACTTGTGTGTTTATAACTATGTAGGGTATTAATTTAAGACTTTTGAATTTGTAACGAAGTTGTTGCCTAATTTCAGTATAGGATGTAGTGATTACTTTACGTAAGTTAACAGGGTTAAACTAAAATGCTGGAATATTCAGAAAGTTAGGTAGTTTTAAAGTAAGGTCTTAATTTTATATATCTCACTGTTAATTTTTTCTCTAAAGATAAAAAACACCCAAGTAATAATATACCAAATAAAGCGTGTATTTTACAATTCGGAATATTCGAAAATCCTATTATAAAAACAATGAAGGATATGAATAGATTTTAGTTGAATAGTACTCTAATTTAAATTAGAAAATCACTTTAACGGAACGTTCGTTCTTATTATAACATAACAGGTACTGTTATGCTGTGTATGTAGTATGGAACGGTAAAATTCAACCAGCTGATCCACCACCAACGGGATATCAAGAGATTAGCTGGCAAAAAGGGATGCCAACTCACTCTGAAACATAGTGCGATAATAAAGAGAAATGGATTTGCCATGCAGATAATCCATTTCATCTATTACCAATAATCATACTTTCTGATACTCAATTACATTTCTAGGATGGTCCTATATAGGTGTTGGGGTTAACTGGTGCAGTTACTTGTTTCCACTGATTTTCATCCATACCATAGGTATAAGACATGATATTTGAAGGTGTAAATTTTAAAATGTTAGAACCTAAAATTACTTGCGGAGTAGGTGCATTAAAAATAGCTAAAAGATGAGTGTTATCAACAGCGGCTACTTCATAATGCCACCAACCTTGTGGAACGTTTGCCACTTGACCCGGAGTTATGTAGTAACTGAGAATTTGGTTTGTAAATGGATTTAACATGGATACCTCAACAGCACCAGAAATACAATAGACTAGTTCTGCTGCATTTTGGTGATAGTGAGGTTCCACAACATTACTCTTACTAAGGAAAATATCTAATAGAGACACATTATCGAGTGTATTCAACTGATTAATGCCTAATACGTTTATATAGTTTTGGTTATCTTTTATAAACAAAGGATTTTTATTCACGTCATAAGTGTATTGAGTTGATGGAGATGTATAATCCATATATTTAAACATAAATTTTCATCACCCCTTTTATTTTTCAAAAATAAAAATTATATATGTATTTTATGACCTTACAATTAGTTTTGTGTTCGATTTATTTTTAATTGCACTACGAAACAGTAGAAAGATGATGTTTTATGAGAAACGCCTACAAACGCACGTATGTCTTAAATACAAAATTTATTTTAATTAGTTGTAACTTTTTCCAAGCCTCAAACGATTAATATATGAAAATGGAACGGAGGAGCGTGAGATTTTGCTTGATTTCGAGCATTTAGATGATCGGATTACTGATATTTATCATCAATATTATTTAGACGTCTATCGATTTTTGATTTGCTTTTCAGGCAATCAAAGTGAAGCGGAAGATATGACGCAAGAGGTTTTCATCCGTGTTTTGAATAATTTATCTAATCTACACAAAGTAAATAATTTAAAGACATGGATATTTTCCATCGCCAAACATGTTTCTATTGATCATTATAGAAAGAAACGATTAATCGGACTTTTTGCGGATGGATTTTTCACGCAGATCATATCAGCAGATAGAGAACCGAGTGAAGTAATGGAACAGCTTGAAATGAAAAATTCTGTTCATGAAGCTATTTCAAAACTAAAACCCCATTTTCGTTCAGTTGTGATATTAAGGGGGATAAATGAATTTTCCATAAAGGAAACAGCTGAAATACTTCAATGTAATGAGTCAAAAGTAAAGGTTGATTATCACCGAGCTCTAAAAGAACTTAAAAAGAAGTTAAATATTGAAATGGAGGAGGTAATACAAAATGCAAAATGATAAGGAATTATTTGACCTTATAAAAAAGACGTACCCTCTGACACCAAACAATGATTTTGTTCAATCTACAGAAGAAAAGCTTAGAAAAACAGCTAGAAAATTGAATCGAAAAAAAGTTTATAAAAAGTTGTCTGTTGCATCCAGTGGAATAATATTATGTGCGGTCGTTATTATTTCAATATTAACTTATACTGGTAACCAATCCTTAGATCAAACAGCTACTTCTTCATTCAATACTACCTCTTCGTCGATTACTAATAAACGTGATCCTATTATTTTAATTCATCATACTCATAATTATGAATCATTTAATTCTAAAATAAAAAATAAAAATCTGTATGATGAAAAACAGAATATCACTTTATTGGGGAAAATGTTAAGTGAGAAATTAGAAGAAAAAAGCATCCCAACCATCCAAGACACGAGCAATATTTTTGAAATATTAAAGAAAAAAGGTTTGCAATTTCCTAGTTCATATGAAGTTTCTAGAGAAATATTAGAAGATATTATTAATAAGAATCCAAATATTGAAATGATATTCGATATCCATAGAGATTCAGCCGAACGTAATATAACAACTACAAAGATTAAAGGGGAAAATTATGCGAGAATAATTTTTGTTGTCTCTCATTCAAGCTATAACTATAAAGAAAATGAAAAGTTTGCCAAAAAACTTCATCATATTGTGGAAACAAACTATCCAGGGTTATCTAGAGGTGTAGTGGTAAAAGATATGGGAACACATCAAAGTACGTATAATCTAGATTTAATGGATCAATCAGTTCTTGTAGAAATCGGTGGAGTTGAAAATACTTTGGAGGAAGAATACAGAACGACAGATATATTTGCAGATGTAATTAAAAATGTAATAAAAAGTAAATGAATAAGGGTAAAAGAGAACTAGTCTAGTTGTTTACAAGTTATCATTTTACAAATAACATAATATCCTGTAAGATAAATATAAATCAAATATTTGAACGTAACACATGGAGGAGTCAGTCAATCTGGCACCGCCATGTGTTTTTTTTGTGTAAAAAGCGCCAGCGCTGGCTAAATTTTAAAAAGAGGGGGGCAATAATTTGTTTATTCTTCAAATTGTAATCATTTTATTCGCAACGAAAATTGCGGGACATATAAGTGTAAGGCTTGGTCAACCATCCGTTCTAGGGAAAATTATTGTTGGGATTATTTTAGGACCAGCGTTACTAGGCTGGGTACATGATACGGAAGTACTTAAGGCTTTCAGTGATATTGGTGTGCTACTTTTAATGTTTTTAGCAGGCCTTGAAACAAATTTGGAAGACTTAAATCGTAATAAAAAAGCTGCGTTGCTCGTTGCAGTTGGTGGCATTATTGTGCCAATAATTTTGGGATACGTTGGATCTGTTTATTTTGGATTGTCTAGTGCGGAAGGGATTTTCATTGGATTATTATTATCCGCAACATCTGTCAGTATTTCAGTACAAACATTGCGAGAATTGGGATGGTTGAATAGTAAAGAAGGTGCAACTTTACTTGGAGCGGCTGTATTAGATGATATTATCGTAGTCGTATTATTAGCAGTTGCGATGAGCTTCTTTGCTGGTTCAGACGTGAGTATTTCAGTGTTAATTGGGAAGAAGATTCTTTTCTTCGTCTTTATCATTTTAGCTTCCAAATGGTTAGTCCCTATATTCTTGAAAATTTTCTCGAAGCTTAAAGTAACTGAAACATTATTAAGTGGTGCGTTAATCATTTGTTTTGGATTTGCTTATTTTGCAGAGTATTTTGGAATCGCAGGGATCATTGGTTCCTTCGTTGCTGGGATTGCCATTTCTCAAACAAATTTTAAAAAGAATATTGAGAGTAAAGTTGAACCAATTGCTTATGGTATTTTCGTTCCCATATTCTTTGTTAGTATTGGGTTATCCGTGTCATTTAAAGGAATAGGGGATCAATTAGGAATGATTGTTGTCTTTTCACTAATTGCAATCCTTTCAAAATTCCTTGGATCTGGGCTAGGAGCTCGGTTATCTGGATTTAATACGCAATCATCTATGGGGATTGGAGCGGGCATGATTTCTCGCGGGGAAGTAGCTCTAATAATTGCTGCTACGGGATTGGACAATAAATTATTACCAGTAGAATACTACACACCAATGATAATTGTTGTCGTAATAACAACAATTGTGACACCACCTCTATTGAAAATGATTTTTGGAAAAGCTACGGCTAAACAATAAAATATTTAGTTAAAATATCAAGCGTATTGATTAGGATAAAATAGGAAGAATATTTTTCTGTAATCTTACTTTTAAGGTGCTTGAGTCTTATTGTTTATTGATTGTAGCGGAGGATTGCTCGACTCCCGCGGGAAAAGCGTGGCAGCTGAGACCCTGCACGTAGCGGAGCGAAGGAAGCGGCTCAGCGCACGCCCGCAGGAAAGCGAGCAATCTGTAGCGGGTATCGGTTGATCATCTATTCTATAATGGATAGAACTGGATAATCACCACACGTGTTAAAATATAAAAATAGAGCTATTCCTAGGGTAACATTTTGCTACTTTGGAATAGCTCTTTTCAATATAAAAGTGATTTTTTTACATATGTAATAGAATTCACATATTTAACATCTTACTTCAGAATAAAACCTATTATTTTCCCATATATGTGTATAGTCAGGATATGGAGGGATTGTATGTATTATGTAGGAATTGTTGGTTTTATGGCAACAGCAGTAGGCTTTGGTCTCGGGGGAGTACTAGCCATATTTTTTAAAAAACTTCAGCAAAAAGTTTCAACAATAAATGCTTTATGTACAGGCTTAATTCTAGGATTAGTTTGTTTAGAGATTGCACCTGAAAGTATATATCTTGGTGGGAAGGTTGTATTTACAATCGGATTCCTAGTAGGTGTTTTAAGTTTTTTTCAAATACATGAAGTATCACATAAATTTACTCCTTCCACGGAAAATCTACAGAAGGATCGATTTATTCAAACCGGATTTCTATTAGCTATAAGCATTACCATTCATAATTTCCCATTAGGTATAGCTTTTGGATCTAGCCAAAATCTTGGAGTAAGCAAGCCGATACTTCAAGCACTTATTTTACATAATATTCCGGAAGGGATTGCGATGTTTATTCCATTATTTCTAGCTGGCCTTAGATTCAAAATGTTCTTGTTAATCACAACCATTGTATCTTTACCAGTGGCCGTGGGATCAATAGTCGGAAGTATGATTGGAATGAAATACCCTCTATTATGGTCATTTATTATTAGTTTTGCCCTGGGCATTATCGTAATCGTGACCATTAAAGAAATTTTCATTGAAGCGGTAAAGCATTCTTCATTTGTACATGCTCTGCTCTTTGTGGGGCTAGGTATCTTCATAATATGGGGGTATATGACGTTTATTTAATGTGATGTTTGTAATGAATTATTCATGACATTTACTAATATTGTAAATGAACGAAGTGAATCATACTAATAATAGAAAGAGCATTATTAGGAGGTTCTGACAGTGAATGAATCGACAAGTATCATGGAATATAAAGATAAATTCAAAAACGAAGAATTTTGGAATGTTATTTCACATGGCATAGGTTTTTTACTATCCATTCCAGCTCTAATTCTTCTTATAGTAAAGGCCGTTAATAATGGCTCAACTTTACAGATGGCTAGCTTCATTATTTTCGGAGTTTCAATGATGGTTCTATATTTATCTTCAACTTTGTTTCACGGAATTCCAAAATACAAGCACATTTTGTCAAGACTAGACCATTCAACTATTTATGTATTTATTGCTGGTACATATACACCTTTTGCCTTAGTTGGAATAGGTGGTAAGCTTGGTTGGATTATTTTTGGAATTGAATGGGGACTTACAATAGTAGGAATCATTTTTAAATACTTTTTTATTTATCGCTTTAAAATGTTATCTTTATTATTCTATGTTGCAATGGGGTGGCTAATTGTCATCGCATATCAACCGCTTGTTGATCATCTCTCTTCAAAAGGCTTTTTGACATTACTGTCAGGTGGACTTTTCTATACAGCCGGAACGTATTTCTATCAAAATAATAAGATACCTTATAATCATGCAATTTGGCACTTATTTGTATTAGCTGGAAGTGCTGCGATGTATATGTGCATGCTGAATTATTTGTAAAAGTTAATAATTGTCGAGATGTTGCGGAATGCAAAAAGATCATAAGTCGGTACCAATTAAATTTGGTGCGGGCTTTCGTCATTTTTGCTACAATAGGTTTATAAATGTAAAATTTCCAAATATTAAAAATCAGCTGAAGTGGAGTGATTTTTATTACAAGGATCAAACTTTATTTTGAAAAAATGATGTTGAAGCAACAATTATATACTGACAAGCTACAGCTATTCGGCTATATGCTTTTTGTTGAGGCATTTTTAGCTATTGGAGATTTTAGTCTCTTTCTAGCTTTTCCTGAGCTATTTTTGGTACTGATACTCTTAAATGTGGTACTTATTTGCAAAAATAAATGGTGGTCTAAATTAGAAAAATTTATCGTCACACATAAACGAGTTCTTACAGTAGTGTTATGCCTATATTCGTTTACAATCTGTTTGCATACTTTCGTTTGGTTTTCACCGTATTAATGCATTGAATTTTTTTGAAAAGTTCATAATCACAAGGAGACTTTTTAATGGAAAATAGTAGAACAGCTTTAAAACGAAGAAAAAACAGGAACAAGTTTTTAAAATGGATAATAGCATCTAGTATAGTATTACTTTTAGTAGGCATAAGCTATGGGGCATTTGCTTATTTTAAAGTAAAAAGTGCTTTTGATAATTCAAAAGTTAGTTTAGAACGAGAAAATAATCGCTCTGAACTTAGACATGAAGATGTTACTTTTAGCAAAGATCCAATTTCTATTTTGTTACTAGGAATTGAAGATTATTCTAGTAAGAAAAAAGATGGCAGAGCGGATACACAAATAGTGATGACTTTAGATCCCAATACAAAAAAGATTAATATGGTTACCATTCCAAGAGATACTAGAGTAAATATTGAAAACGCAGGGGAATTTACAGGTATACATAAAATAAACTCTGCTTACACCTATGGAGATATAACGGGTTATGGAGCAGCTAAACTTCAAGTAGAAACCGTTGAAAAATTATTAAATATTCCAATTGATCATTTTATTGCGGTTAACTTTGAAGCATTTCGCGATATTGTAGACGCACTTGGGGGCGTAACTATTGATATCAAAGAAGGATTTTGGGAACAAAATATATACAATAAGAAGAAAATTAATTTCAAAAAAGGACAAGCCCATTTATCTGGAGAAGAAGCACTTGCTTTTGTACGGATGAGAAAAAGAAACGTTGAAGTTACATATCCTCGTGACGAGAGACAAAGACAATTTTTGAAAGCAACGATTGATCAAGCCATGACTGCTGGAACCATTTTTAAAGTGGGGCAACTGTCAGATATATTCGGGAAAAATATTGAAACAGATTTAACGAT
>DATMJF010000368.1:0-2500 GCA_035554455.1 Rummeliibacillus sp. | reverse complement strand
AAAATTTTAGCGAAATATATATCACATTACATACGAGTTCACAATAATGACATGATTCTATGCAAACAATTCTAAAAATTGGCTCTTAACAATTCATTCTCATTTACCTTATAAGATGAAATATTACACAAAACGAACTTTTCATCTTATACTAAACTAAGTTTGATTATTGTAATTCGTAAGGAGTGTCATATAAATTGAAGTATGGTTTTATCGGGCTTGGCAATATGGCCACAGCAATTATTAAAGGAATGATTCAAAGTCAACAATTTAATGCGAATGATATTTTAGGATTTAATAGATCTCAAAATAAAACAGAGAAATTAGTTAACGACTATCAAATAACAGGTTGCTCAACATTACAAGAAGTAATGACAGCAGATGTCATCATTCTTGCAGTTCAACCGCAAACATTTCCGGACTTACTTCCAAAAGTGAATGAGTTATTATCTGAAAAACAAGTAGTGATCTCGATTGCTGCTGGAAAATCCATTGAGTATTTGGAATCTGTTTTACCTAAAGCAACATCTATTATTAGAGTGATGCCGAACATCAATGCCATTGTAGGCGCATCAACTACATGCTATACAGCCTCTTCAAATGCAACGGAAGCAGACAAGAAAATGGTACAAACTCTTTTTGAAACAATCGGTTCCATGATTGAATTACCGGAGGAACAATTCACCGTATTTTCTGCTATCGCTGGCGCTTCTCCTGCCTTTAGTTATCTTTATATTGATTCATTGGCTCGAGCTGGGGTACGTGCTGGAATGGATAAAAAACGAGCACTTGAAATCGCTTCAAGCGCTGTATTTGGAAGTGCTAAAATGGTAATTGAAAGCAATGAACATCCATGGGAACTTGTCGATCAAGTTTGCTCACCAGGTGGTACAACAATTGAAGGCGTAACTTCCTTACAAAATGACCACTTTGCTAGCACCATCTATGATGCAGTCAATGCTGTCATTGAAAAGGATCACAAACTTTCATAATTTTTTCTATGATTAAATTAAAAGTCCATTCCAAATTGTAATCTTAATTGGAATGGACTTTTTTCATTTGCTTTTGTCATTGATTGTTGCAATTTCACTTGCAACAATTTTGCACTTATTCATAAATTTTTTATAATCTTCTTCAATTGTTTCATTTGTATCCATTTTGGCATGAACTAATGCCTTTTCAAAAGTTAGTGCATTTTGTTTATCTTTTTTCTTCCATTTAGCTATAGTCTGACTCGTATTTTGAGGTAAATTTTGAAGCGCTTGATTTATTTCGCGTAAATTCGATTTTTCTTCCTCTTTTAATTTGGAATGTGCAAAATGACGTTCCTGTAAGACATCCTTAATGGCTTTTTGAATTTTATAGGCTTGAAAGGACACTAATTCTGGATGTTTCCAATTATTCTCTTGTTGATCACGAATCATTTCTTGTAACTCAACAAGAGGCTCCTGAATTTCTTCTATAAAGTAATTATTTTGTTGAAAATCTTTGTTAATAAACGAATATGCAAGAAAACAAAGTGTCAATAAATTCGAAATAATTAAAAAGGTAATGAGCTGTTTGATTTTCGACATAATAACCCCCTTACCTATTATTATACTTTTTATCAAAGCAATAAAACTAGATTTTCAAATATTTACAAATTCTTAAAAGTAAACGCTTTCATTCTATGCTAAAATCTGCTATCTTTATTATTACACCTATCACTTAGAAAAATGGAGGCGGTTCACTATGGAAATGAAAGCGGTTACTTCTTCTAAATTAGCTTCTGTTGGCTACCAACCAAACGCTCTAATTTTGCGTATCCAATTTATTAAAGACGGTGTTTACGAATACTATGGTGTTCCCGAATTATATTATAATGGTTTAATGGAAGCTGACTCACCAGGAAGTTATTTTAAAAAATTCATTAAAGACAAATATCGTTATGTGAGACTACAAAATCAATCTTAACGCAAAGCTAAAAATGATTTATTCATTGAAGCTGGCTTGAATTAAAATTAAATATATACTCAATACAAAAACTCAGTAACGGAATCGTTACTAAGTCAGACTATAGACAAACGCGAAGAAGTTCGAATTGTCTATAGTCTTTTTTCTTTTACAATAAATAGATTTCAATAAGACCTTTGATCTCCACTGCGCGTGGACGTTTTCCGCGGGCAGGGCCGAGCCGCTTCCCTTGCTTTGCTAAAAAAGTGTGTCTCGCCTTTCCCGCTTATGAGGGCACTAAAAAACGATCTTATCCCTAACTTTTATAGTACAAATCTGGTATAACATGAAGTGGAATCTGCTTCGCTTTCCGCGGGTGAACCGACGAGCCTCCTCGCCGTGCTCCTGCATCGCTTTGCTAGCTTCGTCGCAGAAAAAATTTCGCTGTGGGGTCTCTCTGGCTCGCTTTCCCGCAGGTAAAGATTGCTCCTGCGATTACTCGTCGCAGAAAATTCTTCTTGCTCCTGGAGCAAAAAGAATTTTCGCTGATTCCACTTCAACAAAAATT
>DATMJF010000367.1:0-5555 GCA_035554455.1 Rummeliibacillus sp. | reverse complement strand
CATCGGATGAACTCGAGCAGCTACAAGATGAACTAGATGAAGAAGATTCATCGGATGAACTCGAGCAGCCCCAAGATGAACTAGATGAAGAAGATTCATCGGATGAACTCGAGAAGCTACAAGATGAACTAGATGAAGAACATTCATCAGATGATGAACTCGAGAAGCTACAAGATGAACTAGATGAAGAAGATTCATCGGATGAACTCGAGCAGTCACAAGATGAACTAGATGAAGAAGATTCATCGGATGAACTCGAGCAGCCCCAAGATGAACTAGATGAAGAAGATTCATCGGATGAACTCGAGCAGTCACAAGATGAACTAGACGATGAACATTCATCGGATGAACTCGAGAAGCTACAAGATGAACTAGATGAAGAAGATTCATCGGATGAACTCGAGCAGTCACAAGATGAACTAGATGAAGAAGATTCGTCGGATGTACTTGAACAGTCACAAGATGAACTAGAAGAAGAACATTCATCGGATGTACTTGAGCAGCTACAAGATGAACTAGAAGAAGAACATTCGTCAGCTGAATTATGCTGATTCCAATTTTTTTCTTTCAGAATAATCACCTCCTAAAGGAACGGAATACCTGTATAGTACGCAAATTCAAGTCTATTGCTTGGATTCAAGCCTTATTTAAAGAATACTTTTTGAAAGTCGCTATTTTATTTCGATAAATTTATCATAGTAATAATATTTTTGGACAACTTAAGTAAAACAAAATTTGCAGAGGTGATAATCTTGATTATTGAAAGGTCGCCTGATTGGGAAGAAGGTTTTCTAAATAGATTAGAAAATCAGAGTGAATGGGATAATTGGAAGCTTTACAATATGAGTTACGAAGTAGTAAAAGCGAACCTCATTACAGAATTTACAGGACTTCAATCTCCTAAACATTTACCCAATCTAACTCCTCTTGCCCATCAATTAGAAGTTGCAGAAAAGGTTATCGAAAGGATGAACGGAAAAGCAATTTTAGCAGATGAGGTGGGACTTGGTAAAACGATTGAAGCAGGTTTAATCCTGAAAGAATATCTAATCAGAGGCCTTGTGAAAAAAGCATTAATATTAGCTCCAGCTTCTCTCATAAATCAATGGATTGAAGAATTGAACAATAAATTTTATATACCCGCTATTCCTTACAAAAAGAAATCCTCATTAGAGCATACCGATATTGTCGTCATGAGTATGGATACTGCAAAAAAAAGCCCTCATAAAGAGCTCATTTATGATCAAGACTATGACATAATCATCATTGATGAAGCTCACAAGCTAAAAAACCACAAAACCAAAATCTATGAGTTTGTACAAAGTTTAAAGAAAAAGTTTTGTTTATTGTTAACTGCAACCCCAATTCAAAATGATGTCTTTGAACTATTTTATCTCATTTCACTATTAAAACCCGGACACTTAGGAAATTTCGAAGTATTTCAATCCGCGTTTTCAGCGAGTAAACATGATTTAGAAAATGATGAATTTTTGAAGGAATTAGTTAATCAAGTAATGGTGAGAAATAGAAGACAGGATACTGGCGTAGAATGGACTACTCGCCGTGTCCAAAACATTCCGGTGCATTTTACGAAAGAGGAAAGAGAAGTCTATAACATGATACTGGAACTAAAAGATGTTTCGTCTATTTTCTCTGGTTCTTTCTCAATGATCACACTCCAAAAGGAAATGTGTAGCAGCAAGGAGGCTACATGCTTGACGTTAGAATATATGCTTCAAAATTGTAATGATCAAGAAGAGGTTAGCTTTGTAGAAGAAATTATTAAAAAATTGATGTCACTCGTAATTAACTCGAAAGCAGAAAAGGCTTACGAAATTATTTCTCAAGCAAATGATAAGGTTATTATATTTACTGAATATCGTGCGAGTCAAATTTATCTACAGTGGTATTTACATGCAAAAGGAATCAAAAGTGTCCTTTTCAACGGAAAATTCAACAAAAATAAAAGAGATTATATGAAGAGACTTTTTCAAGAACAAGCCCAAGTACTAATTGCGACGGAAGCTGGGGGAGAAGGGATTAACCTACAGTTTTGTCATCATGTCATCAACTATGATTTACCATGGAACCCCATGAAATTAGAGCAAAGAATTGGACGTGTCCACAGATTAGGACAAGAACATGATGTCCATATCTATAATCTAGCTATTGCTGATACCATTGAACAAAACATTCTGGACTTACTTCAAACAAAAATTGAGGTATTTGAAAAGGTAGTGGGAGAGTTAGATGATATTTTAGCTTTCGAAAAAACGATGTAAAAATAAGCGTGTTGTTTAGGATAAAATAGGAAGAATATTCTTCAGTAATCATACTTTCAAGGTGATTGTGTCTCATTGGTTATTGATTGTAGCGGAGGATTGCTCGACTCCCGCGGGAAAAGCGAGCAATCCGTAGCGGGTATCGGTTGTTCATCCATTTTTAATGGATAAAACTGGACGATAATCAACACGCATGATGTAAGAAAATTGTATTAAGGATAAGGAGGATGGTTATGCTCCCACAACAAGTTCACGGCTATTTACGTAATTTTTTTCAACAAACAGATTGTCCGATTATTGAGGATGAAGGACATTATATGACCGTACAATTAACGGTTGAAATGGACAAAAGGATCATGAACCGTCCTTTCTATTGGAAATACATTGAAAGTACAGATGCTGTTCCGTGTCCTGCTCAACTTACATTCATTACGAATCAAAATATACTTAATGAAAATGTAAAAGGTGAAATTGTGCACTTTGGTTCATATCGCCTTAATCAATTGTTTCAAGCTACTAAAGAAATGGGTGCATATGTACAGATGTTTGAGAGCATAGATACGCATGAATCTCAAACCATACTTACTCCTTTCTTATGCGTGAATTACAAAGTCTCGTATTTTTGTGATCAAACGAAAGAGATGCTTTATTCTCTTGGAATAAACTTAATGACAGGTAATATTAATGAAAATTTTCAAGAGATAATAGCTGAAGTTGATTTAGTTTCAGAAATTCAAGATAATGCATTTCCATTGCAATATATTATTAAGCCGATCCGTGCGTTAAAACGATTAGATGATGTTATTGAAAATTTCATACAACAGGATGATCACACATGGGCAGAAAAAGCAAAAAAAAGATGGCAAAAAGATCAAAGGGTATTAGATTATTTTTATGAAGAGGTGGAGGAAAAGCCAGAATCCTACGAAATAGAGAAGAAAGCATTAGAAGATCGGTACGGTGCTAAAATAAAAATTGAAATTATTAATGGAGGATTGTTTTATTTAAAATGATGCGTACAGGTTGTATGCCTATTGAAAGTGGGCATGTAAAAGGTAGAATCCTCTCGACTCCTGCGGGAAAACGAGCCAGAGAGACCCCACAGCGAATTTTTTTCTGCGACGAAGCTAGCGAAGCGATGCAGGAGCACAGCGAGGAGGCTCGTCGGTTCGCCCGCGGAAAGCGAAGCTGATTCCACTTAACGTTACAGTAGATTTGTACTATAAAAATTAGGGATAAAAGTGAAAAGATAAAAAGCTGTTTCAAGGTTTATTAATGTACCTTTGAAACAGCTTTTTGAATTTTTTTGATATAAAAGGACAAGCGTGTTAATAGAAAGAATATTCTTCAGTAATCTTACTTTCAAGGTGCTTGTGTCTAATTGTTTATTGATTGTAGCGGAGGATTGCTCGACTCCCGCGGGAAAGCGTGGCAGCTGAGACCCTGCACGTAGCGTTTAAGGAACGAAGTCTAAGAACGCCACGTCCTGTGGCAACGACTCCGTGACCAACATCCTGTTGCCCCGAAGCGGCTCAGCGCACGCCCGCAGGAAAGCGAGCAATCCGTAGCGGGTATCGGTTGATCATCCATTTTTTAATGAAGAAAACTGGATATTCAACACGCATTATAAAAGGATTAAGAATAGGGAAAATTAAGATAGCTTTTTAATATTAAAATTATCAAGGAGTAATACCCAGTTTTGTGGGAAAGGGAATCCTAATGCCCAGTAACTGACACCGCGAAGTTTGAATCTCTTAATTAAATCAAACTTAGCTTGAGCACTTCTTGCATCTTCAAACCAAACTTCGTGTTGTTGACCGTTTTCATCTACATAACGGAAGAAGGGAGATTGAGTAGCTGTGTCATATTGAATGATCGTTCCATATTTTGCTGCTCGTCGTATGGCTTCCTGAGGGCTAAAGGTTTCAGCTTCTTGTCCTTTAACATGTGGTAATTTCCAATCTCTTGCGTAAATTTGGAAGCCTAAAAATATTTTGTTTGCTGGCATAACAGATAGGGCGTATTCAACAACTTTTTTCATTTGGTTAATTGGAGAGATAGATTGTGGTGGTCCGAGGCGATAGCCCCATTCATATGTCATCAAAATAACGAAATCAGCAATTCTACCGTGTGCTTTATAATCATGAGCTTCATATAACAGACCACCTTGAGTAGCAGACGTTTTTGGAGCAAGTGCTGTTGAAACAAAATAGCCTTTTGGATGTAGTCGATCAACAGCGAGCTGGAGAAATGCATTATAATTCTCGCGATCTGAAGGCTGTACACTTTCAAAATCAATGTTTAAGCCTTTATAGCCTTTATTATCCATGATTTTAAGTACGTTATTGATCACTTTTTCCTGTAAAACTTTACTAGATAATATAGTATGAGCTAAATTCGATCCCGTTTGGGTTGCTGTGAAATTTGTAATGGACATCAGCGGTACCACATTTTTTGATTTTGCTGCTGAAATCATTAATTCATCTGGAAACGGTTCTAATGAGGCATCCTCTTTTACTTTATAAGCGAACGGGCTCATATAGGTAAGTAGATTCCCAACATCTTTAATAGATTGTGCACCTTCTGTAGGAGATTGATACGTATATGCATTTACTTCAATGGTAGGTTTTGATTTTGGAATAACTAAACGCATGCCAACGTATAACATGGAGGCATTTGAAAGATGATTTTCACTCACAATTGCCTGCACTGTGGTACCATAACGATTAGCAATTTGCCACAATGTTTCTCCGGGACGGACTACATGGGTTAAGCCCTGCGTTGGAATCACTAATGATTGGCCAATTACCAGGTTATTTGGATTGGGCAATTGATTTAACTGAATGATAGAATTGATGTCTACATTGTAATGATTAGCAATTTGCCAAAGTGTTTCGCCTCTACTAACAATATGTATCTCCAAAACATTCTCCTTCCAAATTATTTTCTATTCTGTAATGTATATGATGAAAAGAATAAGATATGCATATGATTCGTAATGATTACTAGGTTGAGAATTAGAAAACCGTTTGCTCTAAAAACAAATAGATACCTGATTCAGCGTTTTCACAATCAAAATTAAACAAAACAACAAGTCTTTTTGTTCAAGTCTATTCTATTTATTAATTGAAGTTGATGATGGCGCCTTCAAATGTTAATGGATTATTAATATAAATACTATATAGAAAAAACCTAGATTATTTATAAATCTAGGTTTTTTTTCTTTGCTATCGGACAATGGGGATTAATTCGTATTTATTTTATTAAAAAATA
>DATMJF010000366.1:0-8212 GCA_035554455.1 Rummeliibacillus sp. | reverse complement strand
TCATTACTTTTAGAGCTTTATGAAAACTTTAACCAAACTAGACATAGTGTTGTAGAGGGTTCTGAACCTTTAAAAGAAATGTATGGCAAATTTCCACAATTTTTAGAATTAATTGCATTAATCCGTAATATATACGGTGATGATTTTATGGATATTTTTGAAGATTCCCTACGAAATATAGAAGACTAGTTAGACGTATCAACACCAAATAATGCCCTAATGCAATTTTGGTGTTGATACGTCTATTATTTTGACTATGTTACATGGCAACTGTTGAATTTTTATCCAAATTGACAGCATGCTAATTGCACAATGACTATTTCCTTTCACTATCAACAATCCAATTTAACAGTGCCTATATTTTAAAGAAAGAGGCTGCTCGTCCAAGAAAAAATTAAGCTTGATTTTCCATTCAAAAAGCATTATTGTTATGTATCGATGATTTTATTTTATTTTAGAAATTGGAGATGCTTAAGTTGCATTGCTGGAAAACCATTAATGTACAGAAACAATACGGCCATGATCGTATTTTTTTATTTTCCGCCATCTTTGTAATGATGGTCTTTTCTCTCTTTTATATTTCAATGACTGCTTATAAAGATAGCCCAGTATCTGATCAATTATTCCCACTATTTGTTTTAGTGTTTTTAATGATCTACCCTGCTCATAAGCTGTTGCATTTTTTGCCGTTAATACGTTATCGCAAAAGATTGCGATTTTCTATAGAAAAACAATTTAAGGTATTACCTGTATTAGCTATGCGTATTCATGAACCTATTTTAAAATCACGCTATCTTGTAGCTCTCGTGGTACCATTTATTGTTTTGAACAGTATACTTATTATAGGGGCAATTATTTTCCCTGCTTTTAGACATTATTTTTCTATTTTGCTAGCATACCATTGTGGATTATGCTTAATAGATTTGCTTTATGTAAAACATTTAATTCGCTCACCTAAAAAAGCATTAATAGAAGAGACAGATAAAGGATTTGAGATCCTTATTCCTGTTGCAAGCAAATGATGACAAACTTGTCATTACTGGATCTCTTTTGTTATGCTATAGGGGTAAAATAGAGGGGAGGAAAAGACTTGATCATTGCCATTGTCGTCCTATTCTCGGTATTCTATCTGTTCCAAATAAATCGGATGACGTACGCTCTATGCGCTCAGAAAGAGATTCCCGAGGAAAAACAACCTAAAATTTATCGCACAATTAATGTGCTTATAACAATTTTATTGATTTCATTTTACTTAGAAATGATGTTTACTCTATAAAATAGGCTGTTCATGGTCATGATGTTTTCTCGTGCCCTGTAAAACTAAAAGGAAAAAGACCATTTACCAGTCGATAAATGGTCTTTTTGAATTATTAGTAACCTCCACCGTAGCTGCTGCAACCCATAAATGCTGCACCAACGATGATCAATAAGATGAAAAGAACAACCACTAATGCAAAGCTGTTGTTTGAACTATAGTTACCACCTTGATAGCCTCCACTCATGTCTTACACCCCCTTTCTTAGCTATCGTATGCACTGAAGAAAAACATCTATAGGCACTTTATGTTGCAACCTTTTCCATTTTTTTTCGTTATATGGTATAGTTACATTTGCATAAGTTGAAGTGACTTAAGTTGGGAGAGATAAGGAAGATGAAAAAAACAGTTCTATCATTAACACTTGCAGCGTCTGTACTTGCATTGTCTGCTTGCGGCAACGCTGGAAACGAAAAAGTTGCTACTTCAAAAGTAGGCGACGTCACAAAAGATCAACTATACAACGAAATGAAAGACTCGGTTGGTGATTCAGCATTACAACTTATCATTATCGAAAAAGTATTAAACGATAAATACAAAGTATCTGATAAAGAAGTTGAAGCTGAATTCAAAAAACAAAAAGAACAAATGGGTAGTAGTTATGAACAAACTCTAGCTGCTCAAAACATGACTGAAAAATCATTTAAACGTGGCATCAAATTGAATCTTTTACAAGAAGCTGCTCTAGCTGACGGTGTAAAAGTATCTGATGCAGAAATGAAAGCCTATTACGAAGAAATGAAAAAAGAAGTAAAAGCTAGCCATATTCTTGTTGCTGATGAAAAAACAGCAAAAGAAATTAAAGCTAAGTTAGATAAAGGCGAAGACTTCGCTACACTTGCTAAAAAATATTCAACTGACACAGGTTCACAAGCTGCTGGTGGTGAACTAGGTTGGTTTGGTCCAGATAAAATGGTCCCTGAATTTACAAAAGCTGCGTATTCACTTAAAAAAGGTGAAATCAGTGAACCTGTAAAAACTTCATACGGTTACCACATCATCAAAGTAGAAGATATTCGTGATGCTAAAGTTAAAGGTACTTATGAAGATAACAAAGCAGCAATTAAGAAAAAATTACAACTTCAAAAAGCTGATCAATCACAATTACTATCTAAAGTATCTAAATTGATCAAAGATGCTGACGTGAAAATTGAAGATAAAGACTTAAAAGATGCTCTAGCTCAATTTACAGGCTCAACTGCAGCACCTAAATAATATTTCTAAAAAAACCTCGGACAAACTATTGTCCGAGGTTTTTTTACCTTCAACGATTCACAATTAAGCGTGAGAGCTATTTTAAAATTAATCAATTGTAGGTTTATAGAACGAGCGATTATCAAGTGGGAATAATCGTTCAGTGAATTCTCCAGGTTGTGTTTTTCCTAGTGCACGTTTTAATGTGTTCATCTTCGCATCAATATTATCAATATAATGTAACATTTCAGCTTCTTGAAGCATTGGTTTTTTTGGACTACCCCATTCTTCTTTACCATGGTGGGATAAAACCATATGTTGAAGAAGCATCACTTCTTCCCCTTCAATATTTAGTGCATCTGCTGCGCGAGCAATTTCAGTCACCATAATTGAAATATGACCAAGCATATTTCCTGTTACTGTATAACTTGTTGAAACTGGGCCTGATAATTCTACTACCTTACCAATATCATGTAAGATTATCCCTGCATATAGTAAATCTCTGTTTAACGTTGGATATAAATCTGCAATCGCCTTTCCAAGCTTTAACATGGACACTACATGATCTAATAATCCTGAAGCATAATCATGGTGATTTTTAGTTGCTGCTGGGAAAGTCATTAGCGCTTCCTGATTTTCCATAATTAGGTATCTTGTAAGACGAGAAATATTTGGATTTTTAATTTCGAAGAAAAACTCCATTAATTGGTCGAATAATTCCTCTTTTGGCGTTTCAGCAGATTGCACTAAATCTGTTACTGAGATATTCTCATCTTGATTTAATGGGCGAATTGTTTTAATTCGCAATTGTAATTTTCCGCGATAATCATGAATTTCTCCACCAAGGCGTACAATACCACCTGCTTGATACATTTTCTCTTGCTCTTCACCAGTATCCCAAAGTTTTGCTTCAATGCTTCCACTTTTATCTTGTAAAATGAGTGTCATAAATGGCTTCCCCATTGTTGTAACACCTTTTGTCGCTTGTTTAATGAGTAAATATTGATCGACTGGTGCTCCTGCTTGTAATGTTGCAACCCCATTCATACCGAAGTCAATCCCCTTTCATTTTTGAGTTCTGCCACATGGATGATATTTGCTTTATCCCATTGATCCTGCATATCTTCATGACATGTAAAATAAAGTATTTGATGTTCGATTGCAATACTTTGTATTAATTGTACCATGTAAGTAATTCGTAAACGATCAAAATGGACAAATGGATCGTCCATTATAATTGGAAATGGCGTAGATTGTTTCAATGAATTCGCTAATGCATAGCGAAGTGCAATATAAGCCTGTTCTTTTGTAGCTTGGGATAATTCTGCAATTGAATAGCGAATTCCCTCTACTGATAATACTTCAAATCTTCCTTCTGTATTCATATAAAGTGTTTCATATCGATTATTTGTTAACATTTTAAAGTAAGATTCAGCTTGAAGTAAGACTGCTGGAAGCTTCTCTTCTTTCAGTTGATGTAATGTTTCTTGAATCGCTGATGAAATAAGCTTCGTAATCGCCCATTCTTTTGCATTTTCATTTAAAGCAGCTTTTTTCTGTTCGAATTTTTGTAATTCATTTCCATATTGTTGATCCTGTAAAAGATGTTCTGTCTTTGCCTGAAGAGTTGCTTGCTCTTTTAAAAGTATATTTTTGTGTTGCTGAAGCTCTAGCTCCTGTTCTTTGTATTGATTTAATTGATTATTTGCCTCCAGGATTGTCCAATTAAGCAAGAGCACTTTATCGTCGAACATTTGAAGTTGTGTATCGATTTGCTTTATCTCGAGCGTTGTGTTCATAAATTGTGTATATTGATCAGCAGCTTCATAATAAGCATCCGAAGTTTGTACACCAGCTTCTTTTAATAGCTTCAACATTTCACCACGATACGTATCATCGAGTAGCTGCAGCTCTTCTAATTGCTGTTGTAATTGTTGCTTTCGTTCCAGCGAGCTATCCATAGCATGTTTATGTTCCAACATCTGTTGATAACTTCGCTGGACAACTGTTGACAAATTCTCCGTTGTACAAGCCATATTACAGGCATTAGTTGCATCTTGTAACCGTTCTTCGATAAAAATTAGAAGTTGTGTCCTTTGTTCTGATTTCGTTATCATACGGCTATTAGATTGTTGAAGCTCACGAACATTTCTAAATAACTCTGATAATAATTCTGGTTGTAGATTTCCTTCAATTTGAAATTTAGCTAAAAATAAATTCAATTGTTCTTTACTTTGTACCACATACATTTTAAGCTTACTCAACGCTTTAGCTGCCTGTTGTTGTTCCATTTCTTTATCTTCTAGTTGTTTCTCGACTAAAGCTATTCGATCATCATATTGACGAATTGATTGTTCTAGACTTTCCATTTCAGCCGTTTTTGCACGTGCTCTCTGTATTTTCTTTTCATATTTTTCTTGTTGACTGCTGTTTTTAGGATGCTTATTTTGACGGCCAAATAACGAAAAGATAATAATCGCAGCAACTATTCCTATAATTGAAACCATCATTTTCTCTTGCGTTATACCAAGAATGATAGAAATCACCGCTAGTACGATGCTTAGTAGCTTCGCTAATTGCTCTGGTCCTTTTTCGTTTTGCTGTTGTAAAATTGCTTTTGCTTCAACTGCTTCTTCTTTTTCTTTAAACCATTCGTTCAAACGTTCTTTATCTTTTTCAGTAGGCATACCCTCATATAGCTCATCAAGTTTTAATGATAATGATTGAATTTCTTCCTGTAATCGGTCTGCTGTACGTTGTTGGAATCGATACTGTTCTTCTTGTTCTTCAAGTTGTTTAATTAGTCTCTTAAACTGATCTTCTTGTTGTAAAGATACTTCTGCTTGTAAGACTGCCTGCTGCTCTTCTACATGAATAAGGCCTAAAAGTTGAAATTGGGTATTCATATCTTGCTGTATTGCTTGTATTTCTCTTTCTATTTGACGAATTTGGATTTGCCATTCTCGCCATTCTCCATCACGATCAACGAGTTCTTTTAATACATTCAAACGGTTTTCATCAAATTCTGCACGTAAATTAGACAATAACAATTCATAATCATGTTGAACTTTTTTTAATGTTGCTTCGTTTGTTAACTTTCGATCTTGCAATTGTTCATACCGATTAATGCCATTTGCCGGAAACGATGTATAAGAAATAGAAGAGATTTTCAATTCTAATTTACGTTTTTCATCCAATAAAGGTGAAAGCTGCCGAAACTCGTTTAACTGCTGCATGTCGATTTGTAGTTGTTGTTCTTGTTCTTGTAAATGTACTAATTCTTTTTGAATCTCATTAATTCTTTCCATTGATGGTTCATAGCTATCTAATTTTTTCCGTTCCTCTTTTAGTTGCTGGTCTTGTATTACTAAACTAGCTATCTGTTGGTTTAAATGAGGAACTTTGCCTGATTTTTTAAATAACTCTTGCTGTTTTTTTTCCAATTGTTCTTTAACATTTGATAACTGATCTGCTCCGGTAGTACCTGATGCTAGTAAAACACGACTTAGTTCTTCTTCAGATAGATTTTCGATTTGTTGTAATTGATGCACCGAAAAAGAGAAAACCGCTTCAAAACTTTGACGATTATAGCCTCTTACTATTTTCGCTAATAACTCTTCATGGCCTTGTTCACCATTAGAAAGATAAATTGTAACATCACCGGCTGCCTTTCCTTTAACACGTTCTATAATGCAATCTCCAAACTCTTGATCGGTTAAATGGACTTGTCCACCGTATTTCCCACCTTTTTTTGGTTCATAACGAAGCTGTTGCTGATTTTTCTGCGGGAATCCAAAAAGGATTTGCAATATAAATTGTTGAATCGTCGTTTTCCCCGCTTCGTTCAGACCATAAAAAACATTGATTCCTTTTGATAGTTCCACAGTTATATCTTCATGCTGTCCAAAACCATAAATCACCAATTTCCGAATATTCATCACAACACCCCCCTATCCTTTTTTCACACTCATATATTGCTTAAATAATTGCTTCGCCTCTGAAACAAGATTATTCAATTCTTCACTTGTTAGTTCTTCTAAATATCGGCTGCCTTTTGGGTGTTGATACAAATCTTTAACAACTTCTTTCAGTTGTTGCTGATTCCACTCATTTAATACTTGTATGACAGATTCAGTTGCAAGTGTTGGTTCATACATATCGATAGTGTGATTGTCGATTTCAAGAGCTTGAACCCATATAAACGGCGTGATTTCTTCCTCTTGTTCACGAATGACCTCAAGCCATTCTAAAGTACTCGAATCTTCAAATAGTGACATACCTTTTTCATCAATATTCTTTAACTGAAGCCAGACAACACCAGCTCCATATTGCTCCCGAAAATCCCCTAATGCTTCTCCACATGCTCGTAGTACTTCATTGGCATGAATTAGGTTTTCACAGTCCACATCAACCTTTTCATAAACGATTGCTGAAGTTGGCACAAAAGTACAATCTGCAGCAAAGTTTGTCATCGTCACATCATAAAATCCTTTTAAGCCCTGTTCTTTACGATGTCTACTTTGAATATTTCCAGGATATATAATGGGTGGATCCGTATGCAAAACTTGACGCTTATGAATATGCCCAAGAGCCCAATAATCGTAGTTTTTCGAAAGTAATTCTTCAATTTTAAACGGTGCATATACATCATGAGTTGTATTACCTTGTAAGCTTCCGTGTAGCATCCCGATATGCACAGCATTTTGTTCAGTCGCTATTGGATATGTATCAATCATTGATTGGGGCACATGCCGTTCTGGATAACTAAAACCATATATATTGACCTCTATTTCTCGAACATTCAGTACCCATTTCGTTGTTTCTTTTGGCATAACAAACACATTTTCAGGTAAAGAAAAACGTGTCCACTTTCCTTTTAGGTGGTCATGATTACCATAGCTTATAATGACAGGAATTTGATGTGCAGATAGCTGTTCCATACCATTTTGGAAGATCTTTTGTGCTCGAAGGCTTCGTTCTTCCCCATCATAAATATCTCCTACAATAAGAATGAAATCCGGTTTTACTTCAATTGCCTTTTGAATGAATGTTGAAAAAGCTTCAAATGTACTATTTCGTAATTTTTCAAATCCTTTTTCAGGAAGTTCGGACATTCCTTTAAAAGGGCTATCTAAGTGCAAATCAGCTGTATGAAAAAATCGAATCGAAGACATTCAATCCCTCATTTCTTAATACGAATATTTGTTCTTATTTTATCATAAATTTCTACGCATTTATAGCGTTTTATGCTCGCTCATCACAATTTTTTATATACAAACAGATGGCTATTTTTGTATACTGAATACATATTCATTATAAGGGGTGGAAATTAATGCAAACATTTCGTTTTACAGCTTTCGAAAAGTCTGGAGAAATTATTAAAGATGAAGCATGGGAATTCTTAGATGAGGCAACAGCTAAATCACAAGGAACAGAGAAAATCGAACAACTTGGTTTATCAGAAAAAACACATCGCTTAGTGAATCCAAGTGGTAAGTTAATTTTATTCCATATATGAATGAATTTCATAAATCCATTTTTGATTTTTAAATACGAACATTTCAATACATTAACTTTTCCATATTCAGATTTGGATGTTCCGCTACAGACGGCGCTTTCCACGGGCTTGGCTTCAATCTCCTCGTCACTACGTTCCTGCGGGGCTTTCAGCTCAAGCTTTTCCCGTAGGAGTCGCCGTCTTTC
>DATMJF010000365.1:0-2146 GCA_035554455.1 Rummeliibacillus sp. | reverse complement strand
GAAGGCGAAAATTGTTTCATATGAATGGGCTACTTATCTTGATAAAGCAGCTAAAGGAGAAGCAGATGCATTCTTACTTGGATGGACGGGTGATAATGGTGATGCGGATAACTTCTTATACACATTATTAGATGAAAGTAATATCGGAAGTAATAACTATACATTCTTTAAAAACAAAGAAACTCATAAATTATTATTGAAAGCACAAACGGAAGTAGATAAGGAAAAACGTAATGAGCTATACAAAAAAGCTCAAGTCATCCTTTCAGAGGAAGCTCCATGGGTACCTCTTGCTTACTCTACACCATTGTTAGCAGGAAAAAAAGGTATCGTAGATTTCTTACCACACCCAACAGGTTCTGATATCTTATCAAAAGTAGATATTAAATAAGAAGAGCTTACTATTTAAACATAGTCGAAAATGAAACTTCAAATAGTGGGGTTACCTTACTTTATGGGGGATTATAATCGCCTTTTACTTTTATTAGTAGAAGGCGAGTTTTTATAAAGTATGATTTTACAACAAGAGGATGGAGAGGTGAAGAGTATGCTTCACTATATCGGTAGAAGATTATTACAGTTGATCCCTGTTTTGCTCGGAATGACGTTTATCGTGTTTTTGATTATCCGTGCAATTCCGGGAGATCCTGCGCAGGTTATTTTAGGTCAGCAGGCAACGAAAGAAGCAGTCGCAGCATTGCGAGCAAGTCTGGGATTAGATAATCCATGGTATGTGCAGTATTTCCACTATCTTGGTGATCTATTGACAGGTGATTTAGGTGAATCCATGCGTACAAAAGTACCGGTAACCAGCGAACTTTGGCCGTATTTAGCTGCAACGTTAGAATTATCATTATGCGCAATTATTTTAGCAGTGATTATTGGTGTAAATGCAGGCATAATTTCAGCTTGGTTCCAAAATTCATGGTTCGACTATGCAGCAATGATTATTGCATTAATTGGAGTATCGATGCCTATTTTCTGGTTAGGGTTGATGGAACAATGGGTGTTTGGAATTCAGTTAGATATGTTACCTACATCGGGACGTGAGGATGCACGAAATCCTGTTAACCCAATAACATATTTATATGTATTAGATACTATTCTCCAAGGTCATTTTGATCAACTAGTCGTGGTCATTCAGCATTTAATTTTACCGGCGCTTGCTTTAGCAACGATTCCGATGGCTATTATCGCACGTATGACACGATCAAGTATGCTTGAAGTAATGCGCTCAGATTATGTTCGTACAGCTCGTGCGAAGGGACAAAAGATGTTTTGGGTAGTTTACAAACATGCGTTAAAAAATGCAATAATCCCTGTGTTAACAGTGATTGGTTTACAAATGGGTTTGTTACTTGGTGGTGCTATATTAACGGAAACAATCTTCAGCTGGCCTGGAATCGGGCGTTATATCTATGATGCAATTGGTTTCCGTGATTATCCAGTTATTCAATCTGGAATATTAGTTATAGCGTTTATCTTCATCCTAATTAATTTAATTGTCGATATTTTATACAGCATTATTGATCCAAGGATTAAATATAATTAAAAGGAGGAGTCCAATATGTCTCAAATGGCACCGAATGTACCATCAAATCTTACAACGCAAAAGGAACAAGCGGCTGGTCCATGGAAAGAAGCTTGGCGTAGTTTTAAGAAAAACAAAGTTGCGCTTATTGGAGCAGGTATTGTGGCTTTCTTCATTTTACTAGCAATATTTGGTCCACTCATTGCACCACAAGGTATCAATGAGCAACAATTGAGTAATCGCTTAAAAGCACCATCTGCTGATCATTGGTTTGGTACAGATGACTTTGGTCGAGATATATTTTCTCGTGTCGTGCATGGAGCTAGAATTTCCTTAATGGTGGGTTTCTTTTCTGTAATAGGTTCAGTTGTAGTTGGAAGCATTTTAGGAATTATAGCGGGTTACTATGGTCGCTGGGTAGACACGATCATTTCACGTATTTTCGATATCTTACTAGCGTTTCCAAGTATTCTTTTAGCTATTGCAATTGTTTCTGTATTAGGTCCTTCTTTAACAAATGCCCTAATTGCAATTGCGGTGATTAACATTCCGAATTTCGGAAGACTTATACGTTCAAAAGTATTGAGTATTAAACAAGAAGAATATATTACAGCA
>DATMJF010000364.1:0-7188 GCA_035554455.1 Rummeliibacillus sp. | reverse complement strand
ATTGCCTTGTGACACCATTGATGGAATAACAGCTTGCGTACAATTGAATACGCCTTTTAGATTGACATCTATGACTTGATCGAATTGCTCTGACGTCATTTTCGATATCATCGCATCATTGGTTATACCTGCATTATTCACTAAAATATCAATCTTGCCATATTGATCGAGAACTTTTTTAACGACAGTGTTGACACTTTCCTGCTCTGCTACATTAATAGGATGAAAAGCTACAGGGTAGTTTTCGTCAAGTAGTTCTGATTCAATTTTTTTACCAGCTTCGATGTTAAAATCGGCAATGATGACAGTTGCACCTTCTTGCGCAAAACGTTTAACTGCAGCTAAGCCGATTCCACTGGCTCCCCCTGTAATCACGGCCACCTTATTTTCTAATCTCATTCCGATTCCCCCCATTATATAAATTGTTCAATTGCTTCGACCAATTGTGGTAGATCATCGATTAATGGTGAATGGCCACAATTGTTCAGTTTCACAACTTTAGCACGCCCTTCAAAATCTTCGATAATCTCTTTTGTCATACTTTCAGCTACAACAAAATCACGTTCACCATAGAGAACGAGTGTAGGTATTTGAATTTTGTTCACTTCGTTTTGTCCAACACTCACTTCGTTGTGAATTGGACTAATATTAAATGTATTTAACACATGATAAACATCCGCAAGATTACGTTGTGTAAGCATATCATCAATATACGCTTCATACTGCATTTCTGAAGGTTGGTTGTGTGTATAAATAAGTGCATTCCATACTGCCTTCAATCCTTCACGGTTCGCTGTATCATATAGATTTTGTACAGCCAAAGTTTTGGCAGCATCTTTTTCTATTTCTTCTAAAGTGAGAAGTCTCTTGGATAGATTTGGTGTTCCATCTGGATTCGAGTCATAAAATGCGTAACCTCTTGTAGATGCTGAAGCTAATAAGATGAGTTTGCGACATAATCCAGGGTAATCTGCGCAAAATTGCATTGCAACAGCACCTCCAGTAGACCAACCCATTAATGTAAAATCTTTTAACCCTAATGAATCAATCCAAAGCTTTAAATCCTCACTAAAGTCACGAATATGTGATACCCGCTTATTATAGGAAGATTGCCCAAACCCTCTTAAATCGGGCGCTAGAATAGTAAATCTTTCATCCAATGCATCTATCAATACATCCCAATGTTTTGAAGATGTCATATTACCATGGACTAGGATGAGTATTTCCTCTCCACCTGCTCTTTCACGATATGCAAGTGTTTCTCCATTTGTTAACTGTACTTTCTTTAATACTTCTTGATGATTCGTCATATAATCTCCTCCTCTTGTTTTCCCCATTGAATTGTTACTGCTCCCCACGCATAACCAATTCCAGCACTAACAAGTGTTACTATGTCACCATCTTTTATCTTACTTGCTTCTAAAGCTAGCTCTAATGATAATATTTGATCAATCTGGCCAATATGTCCGTAATGTGAAAGATAAACTGATTGAGATTCTTTTAACCCTAGCGAATGAAGTACATAATCATGCGCAGATTTTTTCATATGCAGCATAGCAAGGTAGGATAATTTTGATTCATCATAGCCACTTTTCGCTAAAGATTGGCGAACTACCTTTAAAAAGTTACTTAATGATTTTTGTTCAAGACGTGCTTTCATACCTTCAGGGTCAGTCACATCTAATCGATATGTACCTGATTGTAATAATTCTGGTGTTAACGGTTGCTTTGTTCCGCCAACAGGTACAACCACATCCTCAGAAAATGAACCATCTGTGATTACATCACTCTCAAGTACAATATTTTCCTTCACACCTTTTTGCAAAATCATAGCTCCACCGCCAGCCCCTAAGTTAAACATGAAACGTGTGCGGTCATTTGTATAATCTATGAAATCGTGATTGCGGTAACCACCTGCCAATAAAATTGTATGAATTTGATCGTCTGCTAACATCAAACTCTTAGCAACCTTCATTGCCATGATTGTCGTTCCGCATCGAAGCTGAACGTCAAATGCCCAGGCACCCAATGCACCTAATTCTTCTTGAATTTTAATCGCTGCGGTCCATAATGGATATTCCTTATGCTCCTCGCCTATATAAATAATTACATCAATCTCCCTAGGTGATAGATTCGCTTTTTCTAATGCCTTTTTCGAAGCCCATATAGCCATTTGGACAGTGTGATCTTCTGGCCCTGCAATTGTCTTTTCTATAATTCCCAATTTTGTTTGCACAATATCGACTGGAACCTTCGATTGTTGGCTAATCTCTTCTGCTGTCATGCGGTAATTTGGTAAATAGATTCCTGTACTGATAATCCCTACATTCATTCGAATCGCTCCTTATCATTCGCCAATGGAACGGATGGTGGCTGCTGCTTGTGTTTCACTTTTTTTGTCTTCCAAATCAAATATTTCGAATAGACTGTACCTACAATACCTTTTGGGAAGAAAATCACAGCAAGGATATAGAGTAATCCGAAGAAAATAATCCAACGTTCAAAAATTGGATAATCTTTTGCAAGCCCTGATAAATAATGTTGAGCAATTTCAATTACGAAACTTCCGATGATTGGCCCAACTAGAGTGCCAACGCCTCCAATGATGGTCATTAACAGTGCATCTAATGTAATATCCATTGACATCACGCTTGTATTGACGAAGCGAAGAGATATCGCATAAAGTGATCCTGATAAACTGGCAATCACACCAGCTACTACTGAAGCAATCACTTTGTAGTTTAGCGTTTTAAAACCTAACGATCTGGTCCGTTGCTCATTTTCACGAACAGCAATCAGCACTTTTCCTAAAGGAGAAGATACAAATCTTCTAAGTACTAGGAACACCACTACTAAACAAACTAAAACGAAGAAGTAGAAAAAAATACGATCTCTAAATACATCTGGTGCTCTAAATGTAAAACCATCATTCCCTTTTGTGACAGTACGCCATTTTTCGGCAAGCACTAAAAACAATCCTGATATGGCCAAAGTCAGCATAGCGAAGAAATGACTCTTTAAACGAAGTGTCAGTAAGCCTACCAGGAAACTAACAATACCAGCAAAAAGCACGCCAACTAGTATAGATATAAGAAAAATCATCATTGTGTTGTCATATGTGTTAAGCATTATTGCCGTTGAATAGGCACCAATTCCAAAAAACATCGCATGACCAAATGACACGATTCCGGTATAGCCTAGTAAAATATCATAACTCATCGCTAAAATACTGAAGATAAATACTTGGGTCATTAAAATTGTTAATGTTCTTGAATCTGCAAGATAAGGAAAGAGAATCAGTGCTAAAACAATCATCAAAAATATCATATTTTTAATAGAATAGAATTTTTCCAGCTTCATTTGTTAACCCTCCTTCGCATTTGTGAATAAGCCTTGAGGACGGAAGATTAGTACAATCGCCATTAATATCATATTGACTGCAAGTGACAAATACGGTACATAGTACGCCATAAAGCTACCAGCAAGCCCCACCAATATCGCTGCCATTAATGAACCAGAGAAACTCCCCATACCCCCTATTACCACTACGATAAATCCTAGAATGGCATATTCCATTCCCATTTCAGAATAAATAACTCCGGAGTATGGTGCCATTAGTACACCACCTAAAGCTGCAAGAGCCGATCCTGTCATAAATACAAATAAAAAAACGCGTTTGATGTTAATCCCTAATACTTGCACCATTTCTTTATTCATCACACCAGCTCGCACAATTAATCCAATCTTTGTTCGCTTCAATATATATTGGAATATTCCGAAAATAACAAGGCCAATTAAGATAATAAAGATACGATATTTAATTACAATTACGTCGCCAATCTCCCAGCTTCCTGCTAAATAGGAAGGTACTTCTACTGGAATACCATTTGGTCCAAAAGCCACTTTTATAAATTCGGATAGTACAAGCATAAATCCTAGTGTGATTAAGATTTGTTGTACATGGTTGCCATATACTGGTGTAATGATTAGCTTCTCAGTAATCCATCCGAACACAAGCCCAGTGACAATTGCGCCAAGTATACCAACGATAAAACTTCCTGACCAAGTGTAAGCGAAAATCCCTGCATAGGCACCCCAAACAAACAGTCCTCCATGTGCAAAATTTAGAACATCCATCAAACCAAAAATAAGTGTCAATCCAGATGCTAGTAAAAAGATTAGCATTCCTGTTGCTAGACCGTTTATCAATAAATTGAAGAATAAATCCATACTCGGCTCCTCCTAACCAATTCCTAAGTATTTCCGCTTCAATTCGTCATCTCCAATCAAGTCAGTCATTAACCCTGAATGAACGGTTTTGCCATCATCTATTAATGTGTAGGTATCTCCAATACGACTGGCCATTATAAAATTCTGCTCAACAAGAATAATGGTCGTTTTCTTTTTCATCTCCATGATCGCTTCGATTACCTTTTCTATAACAATGGGAGCTAATCCCTTGGAGGGTTCATCGATTAACAAAAGCATACTGTCATTTACAAATGCTCTTGCCATTGGTAACATTTGCTTTTGACCACCTGATAAATGACCACCAGCTTTTTTCCAGAACTTTTTCAGATCAGGAAACAAGTCAAGTACATATGCTTGCTTTGCATATATTTCATCTGTTTCTTTCCGCATAGCCACTTTCATATTCTCTTCTACTGTTAATTCACTAAAAATCCCTTGATCTTCTGATACATACCCAATCCCTAGATTCGCAATATCATATGGTTTTCGTTTTGTAATGTCTTGCCCGTCAAACAGCACATTTCCATGCGTGGCAGGTGTCAACCCCATAATAGTTTTTAACGTAGTTGTTTTACCCGCTCCATTTCTACCTAGCAATACGGATACTTCACCAACATTAGCTTCAAATTCAATTCCTTGCAAAATATGATACTGTCCAATATGTGTTTGTAGGTGATTAAGTTTCAATAAGGTGTTCAACATAGAGTCCTCCTAAATAAGCTTCTTGAACAATTTTATTGTTCATTATTTCTGAAGGCGTACCATCCGCTAAAAGCCTTCCACTAAAGAGCACCATGATCGAATCCGATAAATCCAAAATCATATCCATTTTATGTTCGATTAATAGAATAGTTTTATCTCCTTTCTCTTTAATCGAACGAATCACATCCAAAATAGCTGGAACTTCTTCTAAAGACATTCCTGCAGTTGGTTCATCTAGCAATAAAATTTCTGTATTTAGTGCTAACAACATTGCAATTTCTAATTTTCTCTTTTCACCATGAGAAAGCTGACTTGCGATTGCATTTACTTTATTGCCAAGTAATACTTGATCTAGTATTTCAATGGCTTCATTGGTAATCGCCTTATATTGCAAATAATGTTTGAAAAAGTTGAACCGAATCTTTTCACGTGATTGCACTGCAAGTCGAACATTCTCAAGGACGGTTAGATTAGGAAAGATATTTGTTATTTGAAAAGAACGCCCAAGACCTTTCCGTGTCCTTTCGATCGGAGAATCATTTGCTAAGGATTTTCCTCGTAAAAAGATTTCACCGTTGGTTGGCCTCAATTCACCACTTAACAGATTGAAAAAAGTTGTCTTACCTGCGCCATTTGGACCAATAATCGATTTAAAATGCTTCGCTGGCATTTCAAAATTCACGTTATCAACTGCGAGATGTCCGCCAAACTGAATAGTTAAATTTTCTGTACGAATAATCGATTCCAATGTCATTCCTCCCTCTGTCTTGCTCTCTTGAAATCTTCTTTAAATAAAAAGATTTGAAGAGAGCTAGACCTATGGTTTGGTCTGTAGCTCTCAGTTATTTAACTTTAATTAAAGGAAAGTTTTAAACGACGTCCTAAACGAGTTCAACATGTTCCGCTACAGACGGCGCTTTCCACGGGCTTAAATTCAATTTCCTCGTCACTACATTTTGGGTACTGAAAAAGTGTTTAAATACAAATATTAATAGTATTAATCTGTTTTCTGCATGATGTGGAATTAGCTTCGCTTTCCGCGGGCGAACTGACGAGCCTCCTCGCTACGCTGTGGGGTCTCGTCTTGCTCGCATTCCCGCAGGAGTCTTTGCTAATTCCACATCAACCAAGATAGCTATATAAGATTTTTTTATAAATTTTCGCTTTTTCAGTGCCCTCCACTACGGTTTCTGCGAGGCTTTCATCTCAAGCTTTTCAGTAGGTCTACGAATGAACCTCACTGAATAAACATCGCACGAAGGAAATGCGAATGCATTTTCGAGGACTCGCCGTCAAAAGCGTTGCAATGAACAAAATTGGATTTCATTAAATATTCGTATATTTCATATGAATTTTGCATTGTGAAATTGATTCATTTAGTAAAACATAAGTTACAACCGTTTAAAGTCACTGCGATTTATTTTATTTACTATTGAGTATTGGTGGCGCGGTTTCTTCAGGTGTTAGTTCACGAATTAGTACAGGTACAGGGTAATCAACACCTTTTTGGTTTTCCAATTTAATCGAGTACATCGGTTGTAATGCCTGATGATCTTCTTTACGGAATGTCATTGTTCCTTTAGGGGTATCAAAAGACATACCTTCCATTAATGGAATAAGTTTATTGCCGTCCGCATCGCCATCTGATTTCTTTAATGCCTCTACAACTGCTACAGCAGCTGAAAATCCACCTGGTGTAAATAAATCCGGCACCGTATTGTTAAAGCGTTTTTTATGTTCTTCTACTAACCAATCATTCACTTTGTTATTTGGTAATGTGTGATAATACACAGAGAATCCTTCCATTCCAACTAGTGGCTTCATCAATTGAAGTGCAGTAATATCTGGTGCACCTGTTGAAATTTTGATTCCTTTTTCAGTTAATTTAAGATCTGAGATTTGATTCCAAGGAGAATTTGCACCAGCCCATACAACAAATAAATAATCAGGTTTTGCTTTAATAATTTTTTGTAGGTTAGAAGTGAAATCCGTTGCAGCTGGATCTGCATATTCTTCTAACACTACTTTTGCGCCTAATTTTTCTGCTGCTGTTTTAAAAGCTTTAACCCCATCCAATCCGAAAGCATAATCTGGTGCAAATGTTGCAATTTTTGTTCCCTTTTTTGCAATCGCTGCAGCTGCTGCATAAGCATCCTGAGAAGAATTTCGTGCTGTACGGAAGATAAATGGATTAAACTCTGAACCCGTAATACTATCTGCTACTGCAGGCTCTAC
>DATMJF010000363.1:0-10262 GCA_035554455.1 Rummeliibacillus sp. | reverse complement strand
CTCCTCGTCACTACGTTCCTGCGGGGCTTTCAGCTCAAGCTTTTCCCGTAGGAGTCGCCGTCTTTCGCTCCACAATGAACAAAATTGGATATCATTAAAATTTTGGTATATTATATATGGATTTTGCATTATGAAATTTATTCAATTATGAGATAGTAAAAATTAATTTGTGAGCTGCTGAACATAGCGTTTCAAAAATAAAAATTTAACTTTGTTAAATATAAATAAAACTAACGTGGGAGGATAGTAGAATAAGAAATTATATTTAATTAGGAAAATATGGTATTTTTATTAGGAGGTAGTTTTCTCACGAGAACTAGTATTTACGACGTAATACAAATTGGAGGGAAATGTTTGAAACAAAATATTTATGACAATCCGATTTTCTTTAAAAACTACTCTTCTTTACGTGAAAGTGGAGTAACCTATAATGATTTTGTAGAACAACCAGCAATAAAATCTGCAATTTCAACTCTTGATGATAAATGCATATTAGATTTAGGATGCGGAAATGGTAAATTTGCAAAGTATTGTGTTGAGAACGGTGCATCAAAGGTTTTAGGTGTAGATATCTCTAGAAATATGATAGAAAATGCTATAAAAGAAAATAATCACGAGAAAATAGAATATATTTGTATGCCAATGGAGGATTTAGAAATACTAAATCAAAAATTCGATATCATCATAAGCTCTTTGGCAGTTCATTATATAGAAGATTACTCAACCCTAATTGAAAAGGTTAGTAATTTATTAAACAACAATGGAGAATTCATATTCTCAACGGAACATCCTATTGTAACAGCTCGAAAAGAAATGGATAACTGGGAAAAGGATCATGATGGAAATAGAATGCATTGGGCTTTGGATCATTATCAAGAAGAAGGAAAAAGAGAGCAACATTGGTATGTTGATGGAGTAATTAAATACCATAGAACAATTTCAACACTAATAAATACACTTATAAACAATGGTCTTGTATTGGAAAAAATTATTGAACCAAAGTCCATTCCTGCTGGGTTAGAACAAATGCCTCAATTAATTAGTGAAGAACGTAGACCATCTTTTATTGTAATAAAATCAAGAAAATAAATTTTAATTGATATTTACAAGGAACTACCAGACAAAAGAATAACTAGAAAAGTAACGAAGCAAACGAGAGTTTTAGATAAATAATAAGAGTAGAAGTCAACTGTAGATCAGTTGGCTTTTTATATCTTTGCAGGAAAAAATAGTTTACTAAAGGGATAGTTTAGTGGAGGTAGGAATATTCTATTAATATGATGGATTTTAAGGAGGTTCTATATTGAAACGTCTTCTTTTAGGTATATTTGTAGTAATGATTATACTTATAGGATTATATTACTTAAGTGGTCCACAAGTTTAATTGTATTTACTTTCTTTTTAAAGTAGTTGGTGCAATTCTTCGAATAGTCACTGAAAAAAATCGAGTTGATTCTAGTTAAGGGTCAACTCGATTTTTTTCTTTCCTTCGTTAGAGCATAGTAGGGTATAAACACGTGATATCACTTAAAATACGTAATTATGATTATATTTCTTCTTGGAAATAGATTTTATAAAACTTACGATTTGTTGTTTCATCATAGCCGACTTCGATTAGTTCATCCACTTGCTCGATATCACGTACGTTAACTTGAATTTCAATATTGGAATCGAGTTTAATTTTACGTTTATAACTTTTTTCGGCTTTTTCAATCGCACTTTCAGAAATAATTGTTTCGTAGGGCTTTACCGTATTTACGATAATATCTTTTTGTACGGGCTCAGCCTTTTCGAAAACCGAGTCAATATAATCATTAACTTGGAATTCTTCTTCATTTTTAAAATAATCGAGCGTTTTGTTTAAAAATCCCAATTTCTCGGTATTCGTAAAACTTTCTTCTTTTAAAATATATTTTTTACATTCTGTTAGCGCTAAATTCGTTTTATGATAACATTCATCCGATACCTTAATCTTTAAAAAGCGCTCCTGCCAGTAGATAACATCTTCTTTCTTTTTCGTTTTGATAAAGACAGCAGGCGCTTCATCTGGTCCCATATCTACGATGACAGCCATATTATTGATTTTCTTTACATTAATACCATCGATGCCATTGACAATCACTTTGTTTTGTTCGTTTTTAACATCTAAAAATATTTCTTTTTCATCAATTTTTACAATGGCAATGACCTTTTTCATCTCTGTATTCCAAAGGCAATTTTCGAATAATCCAATAAACAATTCGCCATCTTTTATATTAGGATGTTGGGATACGCTTTGCAGGTGTGTAGCGATATGTTTTGATTGTTCTAGGAAACTACTTTCATTATCAAAAATAGACTTCACATATGTGTACACTTCATTTAATCCAATGTCCGTTTCGTGAAAAAATTCGTATTGCTGATCCCAATCGATTTTGTTAAACGCTAATTGGGTAAAGGCAGCTTCGAGCATGACCTCTGGCTGAGAGAATGCCTCTTCTCCCAAAACAAGCACATCGCTTACATGGTGTACCACATACTGTGCTAATTTACTTTCACTTACTTCTAGCATGGTCTTCACCTTCAAATCATTAGTTGTCGAGAATATACCATATCATACTCTACTTAATATTTACATGCCCAATATTAAATAGAGGAGAAGTTCATTAGTGAAGTTCTGAGATCGTGGTTAGAAGATACTTAGAAAAATGGAAGCAGAAGATTTGCTTGCCCGTTTATTAGGGAACTCTTAGGCAATTATGCATAATTTATTCAAAACTTCATAGGAACGTAGGGTTATTGAGAAAACTATATTATGTAGCAATAAAGTAAACTTGATTTATTATAGAGAGTCCTACTGATACAAATAATTAATTCAGAATTGAATACAAAATATCAAAAATGAAATTTAGTTCTAAAGAATATTTCTAACTAAGTATAATTCACTGAATGTTCATAAATTTCTGTATCTTGGCACGATAATTGCTTATAAAAATGTAATTACATTTAAAGGAGGTTCAAAAACATGCAAGAAAATCTGAACAAAAATATTGGCGGATCGTCGGACCATCATGATAGTGATGCTGCACAACTGGCAGCACTTGGTTATGAATCTGAATTTCGCCGCGACATGAGCCCTTGGGCAAACTTTTCACTTGGGTTTACTTACCTCTCTCCTGTAGTAGGTGTGTACACTCTATTTGCTTTCGCGCTTGCGCAAGGAGGACCACCTATGATATGGAGTCTTGTCATCTGTGGACTCGGACAGTTATTAGTGGCGCTAGTCTTTAGTGAGATTGTGGCGCAATTTCCTGTTGCAGGAGGAGTTTATCCTTGGGCACGAAGATTATGGGGTCGCAAGTGGGCATGGATGACTGGCTGGGTTTACTTAATGGCTTTACTTGTGACGATTGCTAGCGTTGTATACGGAGCTGGGCCATTTCTAGCACAAGTTTTGGGTTTTGAAGTATCGGTGAATTCGACGATTCTTTGTGCAGTAGGCATGCTTGTCTTATCGACTATTATCAATTTTCTTGGCACAAAGGTTCTCGCAACTGCAGCGGTTATTGGTTTTGCTGCTGAAATTATTGGCGCACTTGTGGTTGGTTTTTGGTTACTTATCACAGAAAGGCATCATAATCTAAGTGTGCTCTTTGATTCTTTTGGTGCTCAAGGTAATCATAGCTTCATGTATGCATTTGCAGCAGCTGGATTAATTGGAGCTTTTTTATATTATGGTTTCGAAGCTTGTGGTGATGTTGCTGAAGAAGTACCGAATCCAGGTGTACTTATCCCAAAGGCAATGCGTCGGACGATATACATTGGTGGAGCTGCAGCAACTTTTGTTTGCCTTTCTTTAGTACTTTCAGTTGCTGATATCCCAGCAGTTATTTCTGGAAAGGATGTAACGCCTGTTGATACAGTGCTAAACAAGGCATTTGGTGCTGTTGGCGCGAAAATTGTACTGTGTATTGTACTGATTTCTTTCCTTTCATGTGCAATAAGTTTACAGGCGGCAGCAAGTAGAATTGCCTATTCTTATGGACGTGATGACATGATTATAGGAAGCCGATTGTTAAAGAAGTTTTCAACTACTCGTCACATTCCACCTTATGCGTTGCTTCTTGCCGCAATTGTTCCAGCCATCATTGTGTTGGGATCAAAAGTGTCTACTGATGCGCTTACAAAGGTAGTCAGTTTTGCAGCATTTGGTATTTATCTTGGATTCCAAATGGTTGTCCTTGCTGCACTTCGAGCTAGACTAAAAGGATGGAAACCAAGTGGGAAGTATCAATTGGGCAAGTGGGGCTTACCTATCAATATTGGTGCGCTTGTCTACGGAATAATCGCAATGATCAACATGTGTTGGCCAAGAACACCAGATGTAGCTTGGTATGATAACTATATCGTGAGTGTTTCAGCAGTTGTCGTTATTGTGATTGGTTTAGTGTATATGATGATTCATCGTAGCTACGGACATAGCAATATGCCGTATAATGATGCCATACCGAAAAATGTAGAAAACGAACGCAAGGATATGTCAGCGTAAGTTTGTTGCTATTAATATGATTTGAAATATCCAAAAAGCTAAACAAAAAAACTCTAAAACGAATCTTATTCGCTTTAGAGTTTTTATTTTATCTATTAAAACGGACCATAATTCATCTTTTCTGCAATCACTAACAAAATCACTGAAATTATGAAGATAATGATAAAGAATTTGAAGTACCATCTCACCCATTTGTTCCATGGGATACCTGCAACTGCAAGTGCCGCGATTAGCGCGCCATTTGTAGGGAACATGCTTGCTGCGATACCGTCACCTAATTGGAAGGCAAGTACAGCAGTTTGACGTGTGACACCTACTAAATCAGCTAATGGTGCCATGATCGGCATTGTCAGTGCAGCTTGTCCACTTTGTGATGGGACTAGGAAGTTGATGATCATTTGCAAAATCATCATACCAACAGCTGTGAATGTTGATGGGAGATCATTTAATAGGGTGGAGGCAAAATGTAGGATCGTATCCATCAAACCACCTGTTTTAAAGATGACTAATACAGTTTGTGCTAACCCGATGATTAAGGCACCACCGATTAGTTCTGATGTTCCTTTTACAAAACTATCGGCAATTTCAGATGCTCCAAGACCACCGACAATCCCCATAATAATACCGAACATTAAGAATAACCCTGCGATTTCTGGAATGTACCAGCCATATTTCATAACTCCGATGATTAAAATCACGAAGTTTAATAAAAAGGCAGTTAACACTAATTTATGACGTAATGTGAAGGTAATTGACAAATCATCTTTCGTATGTGGACTTAACTTTTCAAATTTACCGTAAATCCCTAAATCAGGATTTTTCTTTACCTTCATTGCATGACGATAAACAAAGATGGCTGCTGTTGCGTAGAACACAACGAATACAATTAGACGATAACCAATCCCTGAGAATGTTGGGAGTTCGGCAATACCTTGTGCAACCCCAACAGAGAATGGGTTTAAAAAGCCTGCTGTGAAACCCATTGAGGCACCGACTACTACAATAGCAAAACCTGTAACGGCATCAAATCCTAATGCAATGGTTAATGGTACAAGAAGTGCTACGTAAACAGCCACTTCATCTGACATACCCATTGTTGCACCGCAAATACCGAAGAATAACATAAAGATTGGAACGACTAATTTCTCACGGTTTTTCATTTTGCGTGCAAATGTTACGATAAATGAATCGAGTGCACCTGTGGCATTAATAATACCGAATACACCACCAATGATTAATACGAAGAAAATCGTACCTGCACCATTCACCATTCCTTGGTGAATATCGCTAAATAATTCTAAAAGACCAATTGGATGATTATCTACAAATGAAAAAGTCTCTGGCTTAATTACACTTCTACCATCCACTACTTTTGTATCATAATGTCCAGCTGGCACAATATACGTTAAAATAGCAGAAATTACGATTAAAGCAAAGATTAATACATATGCATTAACACCTTTACTTCCTTTACCTTCTTTCTTTTTCTTAAACATAACCTTGCTCCTAACTTATGTCAAAATATTCTAAAATGCATCTTATATAGAAAATACCTTTATGGAATGACTTAAATTGTTTCTTGATAAGTTGTTATTATACATAATATATGATTTTTATACAATAGTGTTTTTTAATGAATTTAATCGTTTTTTATGATGGATTGTTAAAAATATAGAAGGAAATGTTTGTTGTTTATCTGGACGAAGTGATTCAGATTCTTAATATAAGTGAGGGTAGGGGACAGGTTAATTTAGAAGTTATTATATAAATGTATAAATCGGAAAATGATTTAATAGAAATCAACAACTAGGTCATATCAGTTATAGAGTTGCGATGAACAAAATTGATAAAGGAATAGCTTATAAAGCATTGAGGTTAATATTAGAGAAAAATTTGATTTAAGTACATCGGCATAAGTAATGAAGAATTTGAAATGAATGGACAAAACTTAAAATTTGTTTATTATAGATGGATAGATTCGAAAGCAATTTTTAATGATTAGCCTTCTGAAAATGATATAACATTTTTATTTGTATACATATTCATTTCTTAAATAATTTATTTTTAATATTTATCCTCTCTATTCTTAGGGATGATTTGTAACTTACTATTTAGGAATCTTAATAATAGAAATTGTATCTTTTCCTGACTCTGTATTATTACATTTAGTTAATTTGTATGTAAGAAAATTATCCTTATCTTCTTTTTTTATTTTTTCACATACAATAACAAACCCTTGATTTTCTTTTGGTTCTAAGACTTCATATGAAATATTGGTTCCATCAAAATTATATTTGGAAATAGATTTTTGACCTTCTTTACCATTTCTATTTTCTATGACCAATGTTGATGATTCATTTTCTTCGATATTTGAATAAAATCTATTAACTAATTCAACATTTTTTATTTTACTTCCATCGATTATTATGCTGTTATCTTGATTAGAACAACCGACTACTAAAATTAATAACACACTCAAGTAAATAATTGATATGTTACGCATCATAATCATCCTAACTTTAGATTTAATAATAAATATCCTTGATAGTAACATTAAATAATAAACTTACAAAGATATTTATATTTTCTTTGCAAGGCTTAAAAGCATCAATCTAATCTCAAAAGGACTACATCACGGTTTGGGCGCTCTTCATTTCTATAATATTCGGATTAACAGGGCAATTCTATAATAAGAGGAAACGTTTTTTACTATCTGAGCGGGTTAGTGGAATAACGGTGAAACTCTTGTTACGCAGTTTAAATGAGATAAAAGGGGGATGTAATATGTTTCGCAAGCTATCAAGATAAATGATCTACTTAACAAAATGGAAGAAAATCTACTAGGAGTACTTGAATTGCACTTTTCATTAAGAAAATGATAATAAAACGAAGAGTTCTTAGGGGATTTGACAATTCATTAAGTATTATTTTTATCAAACTTTTTTATAATGCTAAACTTCTACACTTAGTATGTAAAAAACGAATTTTCCTCAAAAAAAGATGGATTCAGATTAAAGAATCTGTCCATCTACAATAATTTGACCCGTTGTATGGTCGTATTCAACTTCACACATCGCTCCAAGTTGAATCCCTTCTGGTAATTCTCTTGTTTCAACAACATGTGATTCATTGATAATCGCTAAGTATTGTCCATTCACTAATACTACCTTTGACATGTATATACACCTCCTTTTGAATTTGAAAAGTATTTCATCCGCGACTTCATGCACAAAAACTTTGTGATGGAAGTTCCTTAATAATATAGTAACAGAAATATTTATAAAATGCAAAATATTCTGATTATTTAAAAGGTATTTGTTTTAGAAATTAAGTATATTATGTATGGTGTTGTCTGTATTCTAACGTAGTTCAATCCACGAAATAGAGTAGCCAATCCATGAAATCAACGAGCCAATCAACGAAATTTGGAATTGAATCCACGAAACTAACTTTTTATATCCTAGTAAACAGTAGATCCTATTACTATTTATATATTCAACCAGCATAAAATCTGTAAGAAACTCTGTGAAGAAAATCCCACTGGAACATTCCAATGGGATCTGAAAATTACTGCACCAAATATTCTTCTTTCAACTCCGAAATATCCACTTCAGAACGTTCTTCTAATGAATGTCTTAAATGGACGGTTGCAGTCCGTTCATTGTGTAACTTATCAATCCATATAGAAACGCCGTTATAGCTTACTTCATATTCTTTAGGTGAGGCAACAATTTCTTGTGCACGTTGATATTCCAAATGAAGACCTCCTATTTTTGCTTATTTTTAGCAACCAAGCTTTCTAGCTCAAGTAACTCCTGAGCAGTCTCTTCTTTTGCGGCATTTGGCGCTATTTTCTCATTTTTCGGTGTTTGAGGTAATGAATTTTTGTTTTTACTTTTGCCTTGTTTATTATCTCTTCCCATATGTTGAATTCTCCTTTCAATTTGGATCATTCTTAATATGGCTTGGAAAAGCTTTTTTATCACAAAAAAATACACAGCATTGAAAAAGAGTTTTGAATGCTGTGTATTTTTTTCTTTCATTGAGAAATACTAAATGATGTATTTAAGTGTAATTAGAAAACAACTGAATCTTTAATTAACGTTTAAGGTTAATGTTAAAGATTCCAAAACCTCTCTAATGCAGCTCTCTGAATCCCATCCTAAGTAAATGTTGTTCAGATGCTCTTGGTTATGTTTATGTTATGTTTAGTATTCCATCCAATAAACCTCCTATTATTGAAAATAAAAAGTCCTTGAATGGTTAAAATACAATATGAAGAGTAAGGAAGAGGGATAAAAATCCTTTTCTATATTTTTCACGACATATCAATGAGGAGGACCGCTATGCCAAATGTAAAAGTGAACTGTACGGTATCAGATTGTTTTTTTCATGCAGAAGGGAATATTTGTGGAGCCGAGAGAATTGATGTAGAGATGAATCACCGTTCCATAAACAAGGATACAGAGTTTGCTTCAGATTTTGACTTCCACGCTAATTCTAAAGAAGCTAGTCATTCTGCAGATACTTGTTGTAAAACGTTCAAACCTAAAGGAGAACAAGTTTTATAATTTGACTAGCTTTGAGTGGCCTCAAAAGTACTGATTTTGGCAGCTGTGCAAAACATTGAGATGGTAGGGGCTAAAAAGGCTATTCTTTTTAGTCCCTTTTAGATAAGGCCCTTACTCAATTAATTTAGGGATAAAGATATTTAGAGCAGCTCTAATTGGTACATGTATGCAAACAATGAACATAAATTATATGTACTTTTATACGTAGACTGAAGAAAAAGTATCCTTATTAGAACAGATTATAATTGCCTAAAAATAAATTTAATTTTATAGTTGACTCATGGTAATATCTGTTATACAATGAATGTAATAATTAATTCGGCTAATCGGAAACAAAGCATTCACCTGTTAAAGTGATCGTATTTGTATCGATCGCATTTAATAGGTGATTTTTTTATCTATTGGAAGATAAATTATTAATAAACATTAATGGAGGTCATTTAAATGACACAAGGTACAGTAAAATGGTTTAACGCAGAAAAAGGTTTCGGTTTCATCGAAGTTGAAGGCGGCAACGACGTATTCGTACACTTCTCAGCTATTCAAGGCGAAGGTTTCAAATCACTTGAAGAAGGCCAAAAAGTTGAATTTGGCGTAGAAGAAGGCAACCGCGGACCACAAGCTACTAACGTAACTAAACTTTAATTCTTACGAAAACGTTTATTCGTTAAGTACAAAGGCATCCTTATAGGGTGCCTTTTTTGTTTGTTGAAAATAGCAGATAATCAGGAAATTGAAGTTTCAAACTACTACATTAGTAATGTTTCGTAGCGATTATCAATACGAAGAAACACATATCATTACTGATCTTGAAATAAAAAGGAAGAATATAAGTCTACCACCGGTTGAAGAGAGAGGAAACAAGTCATTCTGAGGATACTTGTTGTAAAATTTTTAAATCTAAAAGTGAATAAGCGTATTGAACCGAATGGTTTTGAGTGAAGTTAAGGGTACTGATTTTGGTAGCACTCTATACATTGAGATTAAGGGGACTAAAAAGAACTATCTTTTTAGTCCCTTTTTATCTTGAAGAAAATCGAGAATGTAATTCAAATGAATCAATTTCATAATGCAAAATTCATCTAAAATAAACGAACATTTTATATTAAATTTGATTGTGGAGCGAGAGACGGCGACTCCTACGGGAAAAGCTTGAGCTGAAA
>DATMJF010000362.1:0-2324 GCA_035554455.1 Rummeliibacillus sp. | reverse complement strand
CACTGCATAGACAATTTCCATCTTTTATCCCTCTCTATCCTGCTTTAACGGGCATCCCCATCTTAAGGCTAGAAAGCACTGAGAAATGATTTTACCCCTGAGTTTTATAGTACCAATCTGCTATATCATGAAGTGGAATCAGCTTCGCTTTCCGCGGGCGAACCGACGAGCCTCCTCGCTTGTGCTCCTGCATCGCTTCGCTAGCTTCGTCGCAGAGATAATCTCGCTGTGGGGTCTCTCTGGCTCGCTTTCCCGCAGGTAAAGATTGCTCCTGCGATTACTCGTCGCAGAAAATTCTTCTTGCTCCGGGAGCAAAAAGAATTTTCGCTGATTCCACTTCAACTAAAATTGCATCACAAAATTTTATTAGTAAAATTCATGTATTTTGACTTTTTCAGTGCCCTCTAAGGCTAAGCCGGGGTTAACTACTCATAAAAGCCCGATTAGTTGAACTAACACTCAGTGAAATAAACTACTGAGTGAAGTTTCACTTTACTTATTACTTTGATCATCCAGTTGACCGACATAATAGAAGGTTGTAAGTTGAATTGTCGCTTGCAATTGATCTTCTTTGGTATCTGTAGATGAATCTGTTACTTCTGTATTTGGGGTTGCATAGGAAACAGAGTCAATACGCATAATTCGGGGTAAAGTCTCAATTTCCTTTAAAAATTCTTTAATTTCTTTTTTATCCGTTGCAGAAACAGATAAATTCATTGTTAAAAGTTTCAATGAGTCTGGTAAACTACTAGACGCAATGGGTGACACAGGTACTGCATTTTTTTCACCATCTTGATTAGCAGTTTGTTGTTCTTTCGTAGTTGTATTATTTTGATCAGCTGCGTTTGCATGTTGATCTTGTGTTTGCGCTTCATTAGTTGATGGTGTAGCATTCGTTTTTTGATTGGCTGCAGCATTCTCATTTGACGTTCCGGCATTTTGCTCATCCGTATTAATCGTTTCTTTCACAGTAGCGTCATAGTTATTAAAAGCAATATTCAATACTTCTGTATTGCTAACCGATTCTAATTGTTCAATCGAATTTATCAAACTACTAAGTTCTCTTTTTGTAGGTACTTCCGTCGTTAATTCAGCAGTACTTTTTTTCTCAGCTTCTTGATTTGACTTTAAGGTTTTTAATTGTTTTTCTAATACCTTCGATTGTGATTTCAAATCTGAAATTTGATATTGCAACGAATCTCGCTCTTGCATTTTCGGATAAACGACATAATAAAAGACCGCAAATCCTATTACAAATACAAATGCAGCGATTAATAGAGACGTCACTTTTTTGTTCGCACCGAATGACTTCATGGACGTTCACCCTCTGCTAATAGATTTGCTTGATTGATCTTTAGTTGAATTGTAGCGGTATAACGAGGGACAAGCTGATCACTCGCTGTAGCATCTTGGTATTCTTTCTTATTAGGTTCAAATGATGTCACAGAAGCGACTTGTACATCTGTATACAGTTTATCGGTCATTAAGTTTTGAACATACGAAGATACACCATGTAATGTTTCAAAATCAGCCGTCATGGTTACACCTGATTCATCATATGTAATATTCGTCAGCTTTTCATACGATTCAAGATGACTCTCAATACTATCAATAATCGGTGTCACTGGATAAGATACGGATTCTACAAATTTCACTGATTGATCGAAAGAGCCTTTAGATTCGTTTTGGAAATTGGCGATTTGTTTATTATAGTGATCTACTTCATTTGATAACGTTTGTTGCTGAGAATCTAGTGATTGAATATCACCTTTTAGTGAAAAATAGTAAATACCAAATACGATAATCATCAAAGTAGAGATAAGAACACTTAGCCATAAAATTGGGCTGTTAGTTGTTCTTTTTTCCACCTTGGGTAAGAGGTTAATATTTGGAATCATGCCTTCACGACCTCCTTCAAGGCTAAACTAACGAGACTCGCTTGCGATGCCTTAAAGTTCGGAAACTCCTCTGCTATTACTTGATCCGTAAAGATATGTACAGGTAAAGCAACTTGACTCTCAATCATATCCGCAATATACAAAAGCTCTGGTGATTCCCCCATTACAACGATTTGGTCGACCCCTTTTTCACCTTTATTTAAAGAATAATGATAGAAGTTGATAATACGTTCGATCTCGGATAACGGTTCGAACAATGCTTTTTGATATTCGCTAATTTCATCATTATAAAAATAATCGAAGCCATCCTCTGTATAGCGTGATTGCCATTTACTCCGCACTGTTTCAATCGTTTGAAAACGTAAAAACTCCACTTCGCCTAATGAATAAATGACTAAAGATAGTTCATTAATCGACCAGTTGGCA
>DATMJF010000361.1:0-2873 GCA_035554455.1 Rummeliibacillus sp. | reverse complement strand
TGTGCCAATCGCATCCCACACCAATTTTAAAACTTTGACACGTTCTTCTGCACTAGCTCCACCTGAACCTTTGTAGTATTGGTCTAAGTATGGTCGAAGTTCGGGGTTCAAGAAATCCTTTGAACTAGAAGGTAATTGAATTAATCCTCCAGCCACGACTTGCTCGAAAATTTGTTTGATCTTCGGCCAGACAACAGGTGCAAATGTACGGTATGCTGTTGCATAAGTTGAGTTTGGAAGTAAATATCCATTTGGAGCTTCTTCAGGCTGAGTTGCCATAGCAGTCGAAATCGCCCAAAACATATTGCGGTATGAAATTACTTCACCAATATTTGCTTGAACACCACGGAACGTATTCGTCCCAGCTAGTTCAGTTGCTTTTAATAACAGGCCAACCATAAAATCAAGTTTTACTGCAAAACGGGTACAACCCTGGAATGTATACCGGTTTACCCAACCCGTTTTCGGGCGGAATCCATTGGCAATATCAACATTTTTATACGCCAATACATCTTCCCAAGGAATAAATACGTTATCAAGAACTATAACTGCATCGTTCTCGTCAAATCGACTTGATAAAGGATAATCAAACGGTGTGCCTGATTTCACTGCCATTTCTTCATAGGACTGACGACTAATTACCTTTAAACCGGGGGCATTCATTGGTACAAAGAAAATAAGTGCATGGCTTTGATCACCACCCCCTAAATCTTGCGGAGAATAGTTTGCAACAAAATTATAATGAGTTAATGCAGCTGAAGTACCAACCATTTTGGCACCGCTTACAATGATACCATCATCTTTTTCTGCAACAGCTCGAACAAACACTTCTTTGTTTTCATGTAAAGGTTTATGACGATCTAATTGTGGATTTATAATAGTATGGTTACAAAAAGGTAATTCTTCTTGTGCTTTACGGTACCATCTTCGTGCATTGTTTTCGAATCCTTTATAAAAATCAGCATAAGGTCCAAGTGAACCTGTAAAAGCAGCTTTATAATCGGGGGTTCTCCCCATAAAACCATAACTTAATCGCGCCCATTCTGCCATAGCATCCCGTGCACCAATTAGTTCTTTCACGCTAGTTGAGGCTTTAAAAAATTTATGTGTACGGAAACCAAATTCAGTTTCTGTTGTTAAAATATCTGACTTTTCAGGATTATGAAGCGCATCATAGAGTCTTGCAATAGAACGTGCTGAATTTCTGTATGCAGGATGTTCTACAACATTTTTGATTTTTTCACCATTTAAATATACAACTCGGCCATCATTTAAACTTTCTAAATACTCTTTGCCATTATACATACCATACCCTCCATTACCCAATTAGTTATTTAGATTCTTAACATTCTAAATATTTAATTAAATATTAACGGAGATGTATCTTTCTTATCTACAAATTATATTGTCTGTTTCATGTATCAATTTCCAACAAAAACTATCTAATTTATTGCAAACTTAGATAAATTGGTCTGATGCTACATGGAGGTAATAAAAAAATTGGGATTGCATGTATCCTTGCTAGGATAGGTTTACGGATAATTGCTTATTATTATTCTGTATTAGACATAAAAGTTATCCTTTTCTAGTCTCTACATTTCGCAAAAATATGGATTAAAAAAATTCATATAACCCATCATTGAAATAGGTAAATTCTTTATCCTGAATTTTATATCGTGTATAACCTTTATAAAATGCCACTTTTTCTTGTTCTGTGAATTTTCTTATAGCCAGCGCTTCATCATAACGTGGATCACCGATTGTCATAAAACCAACATCGATAAAAGACATAACTTTACCTTTATAAACCATAACATTATCAGTCGTGCAGTCACCATGAATCATCGTTTGTGGAACAAATTTTGGTCGGTTATTATAAAGCTCCTGCAAAAGATCTAATGAACCATCGCATATTCCTTTTTCAGCATAGAATTTAGCTTGTTGTAATTGCGTATCTAACCAATTCTGAGGTAAATCATAACTTGAGATTGGTTGTTCGTGAAACTGACATAAAAATTTTCCAAAGCTTTCTATTAATTGAAACTTCTCTGTATCATTTTCTGCCAACTTTATTGCTTGAGTAAGACTATTGCCAGGTATTTTGGACATTAGCAAATATGCCTGTCCTTTGTCATAGAAAAATGCGATCAACTTAGGAACAACATGCCTATAGCTATCTCGGGCAATCTCTAAAACTTTTGCTTCTTCTCTAAGCCAATCTTTATATTTTGGCTCTTCACATATTTTCAAAATATATGAGCCTTCAGTATTCCTAACTTCAAAAACAGTTGAAGTCCATCCTTGCTGTGAACATTTTGTTATTACTAGTGGTGGTTTCAAATATTTTTCTAATAATATGTTTAAATGTTTCATATACTCTCCTATTCTGCCAATAATACATAGCTTTTCGCACACCAACTTTTCCTAAATAAGTAAAATACCCAATATTTTATATAATACATTATCATACTTAAACAAAAACAAAAAGACTTAGCAAACTACTGTTTGCCAAGCCAATCTAAGTTCTTAGGTATCAATTTATTTTTGGTTATGCATCAGCTCGATCAAATACTACTCGTCCTGCGACAACTGTCTTCACAGCTTTTGCTTCTAGCATGTCTTCAGATGTTCCTTCAAATAAATCGCGGTCAAAAATAGAAAAGTCTGCAACATATCCTGGTTTAATTAAGCCACGTTCATGTTCTTTGCAAATGGCTTGTGCACTGCCGACTGTATACATACGAATTGCTTCAAAACGACTCACTTTTTGTTCAGGTACATAGCCATCATTGTCTGCATATGGCTTTTTACGTTCTATCGCTGCATAAATAGTTAGAAGTGGATTGATGTCTTCAATTGGTGCATCTGTTCCT
>DATMJF010000360.1:0-6390 GCA_035554455.1 Rummeliibacillus sp. | reverse complement strand
GACGACAATAATAAGTAGAATATAGAGATGTATTTTTTTCATATTCAAGAATATGTAAGCAGATAGATGATTATGCTTTATGGAAGCAGTCCTTTTTACAGAAAAGCATATTTTCTAAATAAACAATTCAATAATTTGAATAATATTTCATTTCTAGTAAATTACTTAGTATGCCACTCCAGAGGGCACTTTCCGCGGGCGGGCGTTGAGCCCCTCGGAAGCTAAAAACATTGTGCTCCTGCATCGCTTAACAATATTCTAATAGATATGGCATATAGCAATGGCCCATTTAATGTTCGTGTTTTTTATCAAATCTTTGAATGATGAAATTGAGTTGATTTATAAATTTTTTGTAAATAAAAACCCACTGCATACATAAGTATGTAATGGGTTAGATTTAAAATAAACATTAAAGTTTATCATTAGTTTGTTTGAAGCTCTTTTTCGAATACTTCTTCAGAAGAGATACGTTCGATATCAGCACCTAAAGCTGCTAATTTATTATGAAAATTGACATATCCTCTGTCTAGGTGTCGAAGTTCAGAAACACGTGTAATTCCCTCTGCAACTAATCCAGCAAGAATTAGTGCGGCTGCTGCACGTAAATCCGTTGCAGCGACTTCTGCACCTTGCAATTTGCAAGGGCCATCAATAATTACAGAGCGTCCATCGATTTTTGCATTGGCATTCATGCGTCGAAACTCTTCTACATGCATAAAACGATTTTCAAACACTGTCTCTGTTATCACACTTGCACCTTGAGCTACGAGCATTAAAGACATCATTTGAGATTGCATATCAGTTGGGAATCCGGGATGTGGCATTGTTTTAACGTCTACTGCTTTTAAAGGATGCGTTGCACGAATACGTAAGCCTGCATCTTCTTCTTCTTCGATCTCAACACCCATTTCACGCATTTTAGCAATAAGAGCTGTCATATGCTCAGGAACAGCATTTTCAATTAAGACATTTCCACCTGTGATTGCCGCTGCAACCATAAATGTACCAGCTTCAATTCGATCTGGAATAATTGAATGTGTTGTGCCATATAATTTCTCAACACCTTCAACACGAATGGTATCAGTTCCAGCACCAACAACTTTACCGCCCATTTCGTTAATGAAGTTTGCTAAATCCACGATTTCAGGTTCTTTTGCAGCATTTTCAATAATTGTCGTACCTTCTGCAAGAGCAGCACCTGTAAGAATATTTTCTGTAGCTCCAACACTTGGGAAATCTAGATAAATTTTAGCACCTTTCAATCGACCTTCAGTTGATGCTTCTACATAGCCATGTCCTGTAGAAATTTTCGCTCCCATTAACTCAAAGCCTTTTAAATGTTGGTCAATTGGTCTAGAGCCAATTGCACACCCACCAGGCATGGCAACACGTGCATAACCATTTCGTGCTAAAAGTGGCCCCATTACTAAAATGGATGCACGCATTTTACGTACATATTCAAATTGTGCTTCAGATGATAATTGTCCAGATGCATCAATTTCCACAATATTTTCTTCAGCGGAGAATGTTAAATGTACATTTAAACTTTTTAACACCTCATCGATTGTATATACATCTGCCAAGTTCGGCACATTTTTTATTGTATTTTTTCCTTCAGACGCTAATAATGATGCTGCAAGAACTGGTAGAACTGCATTTTTTGCTCCTTCTACTTTTACATTTCCGTGTAAAACCTTGCCGCCTTTTACAACAATTTTCTCCACAATATGTCCCTCCGAACTTATTCTAAATTAAATCTTTTATATTTCAGTCCATAAAATTCATGTATTTATCCATTCAATGCCAATAATTAGTAACAAAGCAACTTACATAATACCTTTTTTTCATGATGTTGACAAGAACCGATTACACTATTTTAGTTTTCTACGAATAAATAACTATAGTAATACTATATTACGTCAAAATGCTAGAAATGTGTTATAAAATTTCCATTTCTATTCGTCATCATAGGTACCCAAGCTTTGAGGAAATTAAACAGGTTTCAACAAATTATTTCCTGGGTAATGGTTACTCTATATGCAAAAGAAATAATGTAAATCTTTAATGCAAATGATTTAAAAAATGACTAAAAGCACATATCTCTATTGTATTATAAATCGTGCTTAAATGCTGAACAATCTACTAACGTTTGTACAATAAGTTTGTGCCATTATTTCTTTTGCATACAGAATACATTTAATTAAATAAAAATGGTAATTGTCTTGACCATGTTGAAATTGTAATAAAGAAATTTGACACCGTTGATCCAATTGCAATACTCAATAAAATAAATAAAAGTTGAATTTGAAAAACATGGTTTTTCTTAACAACCTTTTCATACATTAATGACTGTAAAGCGTAAAACGTTATTCCTATAAAGAAAATATGAGAAATAATACCAATTAGTGCGTTTTGTCCAATTAAAGATGATACTGAATCCATGCTTTTCCTCCATTTTCACTTTTAAAAAAGCGAGCAGAAATATAACTCTGCTCGCTTTAAAATTAACCTATTACTTAGATGTTACCCTCTTTAACGTTGATACGATTCATCGCGCGTTTTAAAGATAATTCAGCACGTTTGAAATCAATGTCATCTTGCTTATTTTGAAGTCTTTGTTCAGCACGCTTAACAGCTTCTTTTGCACGAGCAAGATCGATTGAATCAGCTCGTTCTGCTGAAGGAGTTAAGATTGTAACTTTGTCAGAACGAATTTCAACAAAGCCACCACTTACTGCAACTATATCAGTTTTGTTGTTGTCTTTTTTAAGACGAACAGCGCTTACTGTTAAAGGAGCAACTGTTGGAATATGACCAGGCAGAATACCCATTTCACCAGTTACAGTTTTTACAATAACCATGCTAACTTCTGAATCGTATACTGGACCGTCAGGAGTGACAATGTTGACTACAGTTGTCTTCATATTTTTTCCTCCTAGTCCTTAGTATTAAAGTTCTACGCCCATTTCTTTTGCTTTAGCAACAACTTCTTCGATTGTACCTACAAGACGGAATGCATCTTCTGGTAATTTATCGTATTTACCTTCAAGGATTTCTTTGAAGCCACGTACTGTATCTTTTACATGAACATAAGAACCTTTTTGACCAGTAAATTGTTCAGCAACGTGGAAGTTTTGTGATAAGTAGAATTGGACACGACGAGCACGTCCTACTACCAATTTATCTTCATCAGATAATTCATCCATACCTAAGATAGCGATGATATCTTGTAATTCGTGGTAGCGTTGTAATGTAGATTGTACTTGACGAGCAACATCGTAGTGTTCTTTACCAACGATTTCAGGTGATAAAGCACGAGAAGTTGAAGCCAATGGATCAACAGCTGGGTAAATACCCATTTCAGAAAGTTTACGTTCAAGGTTAGTTGTAGCGTCTAAGTGAGCGAATGTTGTAGCTGGAGCCGGGTCAGTATAGTCATCGGCTGGTACATATACCGCTTGGATAGATGTTACAGAACCTTTGTTTGTTGAAGTAATACGTTCTTGTAATTTACCCATTTCAGTAGCAAGTGTTGGTTGGTAACCTACGGCAGAAGGCATACGACCTAGTAACGCAGATACTTCAGAACCTGCTTGAGTGAAACGGAAAATGTTATCGATGAATAATAGAACGTCTTGTCCCATTTCATCACGGAAGTATTCAGCCATTGTAAGACCAGATAATGCTACACGCATACGAGCACCTGGTGGCTCATTCATTTGACCAAATACCATTGCTGTTTTTGCAATAACGCCTGAATCGCTCATTTCGTAGAATAGGTCGTTACCTTCACGAGTACGTTCACCTACACCAGAGAATACGGAAATACCACCGTGTCCTTGAGCGATGTTGTTGATTAATTCTTGGATTAATACGGTTTTACCTACACCGGCACCACCGAATAGTCCGACTTTACCACCTTTGATATATGGTGCTAATAAGTCTACTACTTTAATACCAGTTTCAAGTACTTCAACATTTGTTGAAAGTTCTTCGAAAGTAGGAGCTTCACGGTGAATTGGATCACGGCGAGCTTCTGCTGGGATTGGATCTGCTAAGTCGATTGTATCACCTAATACGTTGAATACACGACCTAATGTTACTTCACCAACTGGTACTGAGATTGCAGCACCTTTGTCAGTTACTACTGAGCCACGTTGTAAGCCATCTGTTGATGACATTGCGATGGTACGAACAGCGTTATCGCCTAAGTGAAGAGCTACTTCTAAAGTAAGTGTTACAGCGTCTTCGTTAGGACGTTTGATTTCTACAGTTAGCGCGTTGTTGATTTCTGGTAATGTGTTGTTATCGAACTGTACATCGACAACTGGACCCATTACTTGAAGAACGTGTCCTGTGTTCATACTTGTATTTCCCTCCTATCAAACTAATTACGGAAAGGTTAGAGAGAGGCCTATTCTAAGGCCGCAGCTCCACCAACGATTTCGGTAATTTCTTGTGTAATAGCCGCTTGACGTGCACGGTTATACAGAATTGTTAAATCATTAATTAAGTCATGAGCGTTATCTGTAGCGCTCTTCATTGCTGTCATACGCGCAGCATGTTCACTCGCTTTACCGTCTAGTAACGCACCATAAATCAAGCTTTCCGCATATTGTGGTAACAATACTTCTAGAATTTCTTCGCCTGATGGCTCGAATTCATAAGAAGCAGTTGTAGCGCTTGTCGGAGTAATATCAGTAATTGGAAGTACTTTTTTCTCCGTTGGTTCGTTAGAAATTGCACTGATAAAGTGACTATAGTACATATAAAGTTCATCATAAGTACCGTCTGTGAACATACCAACAGCTTTACGAGCAATTTGTTTAATATCTGCAAATGAAGGTTGGTCAGGTAAACCAATTTCTTCAGCAACTACGTTATAGCCTTGTTTTTTAAAGAAATCACGAACGACACGACCAACTGCAAAAATAACGATGTCGTCTTTTGTTTGGTTGCGACTTGCTATTGCATCTAGTGCTGTACGAATAACATTAGAATTGTATGCACCTGCTAAACCACGATCAGAAGCGATTACTAGGTAAGCAGATTTTTTTACAGGACGAGAGATTAACATCGGATGTGCACCGTCTGGAGTTCCTGCTGCGATTGCTGCAACAACATCTTGAATTTTACTCATATATGGAACGTATGCTTTAGCGTTAGCTTCTGCACGTGCCATTTTCGAAGATGACACGAGCTGCATTGCGTTCGTAATTTTACTAGTACTAGTTGTAGATTTAATACGTTGTTTTACTTCGCGTAATGATGCCACTGGTATTTCACCACCTTACCGTTTTATTTTAAATTCACAAAACTATGCAATCTTACTCAGCTGAAGCTGCGAAAGTTTTTTTGAATGCATTGAGTGTTGAAGCCATATCTTCATCAGATGGAAGCCCTTTAGTAGTGCGAATTTGATTTAAAACGCCGGCGCCGTTTTCGTCGTTAACATCTAACCAAGCATATAATTCTAGTTCGAAACGAACGATGTCTTGAACTGGGATATCATCTAAGAATCCTTTAGTCAATGCATAAAGAATTACAACTTGTTTTTCAACTTTAATTGGCTTGTTAAGATCTTGTTTAAGTACTTCTACAGTACGTTTACCACGTTCAAGTTTTGCTTTAGTAGCAGCATCAAGGTCAGAACCGAATGCAGCGAATGCTTCAAGTTCACGGTATGCAGCTAAGTCAAGACGTAGTGTACCTGCAACTTTTTTCATTGCTTTGATTTGAGCTGAACCACCAACACGTGATACAGAAAGACCTGCGTTGATTGCTGGACGAACACCTGAGTTGAATAAATCAGATTGTAAGAAGATTTGTCCATCAGTGATTGAGATTACGTTTGTTGGAATGTAAGCACCGATATCGCCTGCTTGAGTTTCAACGAAAGGAAGAGCAGTGATTGAACCACCACCGTAAGATTCGTTCAATTTAGCAGCACGTTCTAATAGACGACTGTGTAGGTAGAATACATCACCAGGGTAAGCTTCACGACCTGGAGGACGGCGTAATAATAATGAAAGTTCACGATAAGCTGCTGCTTGTTTAGAAAGATCATCATATACGATTAATACGTCTTTACCTTGTAGCATTAATTCTTCACCCATTGATACACCAGCATAAGGAGCTAAGTATAATAATGGAGCTGGAGAAGATGCAGAAGCAGTAATAACGATTGTGTATTCTAAAGCACCGTGTTTACGTAAAGTTTCAACTAAACTACGTACAGTTGATTCTTTTTGACCGATTGCAACATAGATACATGTTACATTTTGGTCACCTTGGTTTAAGATTGTATCGATTGCAACAGATGTTTTACCTGTTTGACGGTCACCAATGATTAATTCACGTTGACCACGACCGATTGGAACTAAAGCATCG
>DATMJF010000359.1:0-2726 GCA_035554455.1 Rummeliibacillus sp. | reverse complement strand
CAAATAATTATCGTGCGAATGGTGGAGGCAATTTCCCTGGTCTTAAAGGTAGCGAGTTAGTTGTTGATTCAGCTGATGAAAATCGCCAAATTTTAATGGATTATATTTCTGAACAAAAGGAAATTACACCAACTGCTGATCACAATTGGTCTCTTGCTCCAATAGCAGGAGATGTGAATGTTACATTTACGACTTCTCCAAAAGCTGAGCAATATATTTCTGAAGGAAGCCCATTCACTTACACTGGTAAAACAGATTTAAAAGGCTTTGGTATCTTTAACATTAATCTTAAAAAGGAAAATCATAATGTAAAGGTCCAACTTTTAGGAGTAAATGATTTACATGGACAGTTAGATACCGTTACAAAAGTCGGGAATCTAAACGCTGGAAGTATGGAATACACTGCTGCAGCATTAAGAAAAGAAGAAGCAACTAATCCAAATACGCTAATCTTACACGCTGGCGATATGATTGGTGGAAGTCCTTTAATTTCGGCTCTTTTCCAAGATGAACCAACAATTGAAGTGTTAGAATCAATTGGATTCGATGCTGGAACACTAGGAAATCATGAATTTGACGAAGGAATTGATGAACTACAACGTATGATTAAAGGTGGAGATCATCCAAACGGTACACCTGGTTATGATGGCATGAACTTCCCTATGGTTGCAGCAAATGCTTATGATATGCGTGATGGAAAATTAATCACAGATCCTTATACTGTTCTTACAGTTGGCGGACAAAAAGTGGGTGTCATCGGTGTCGTAACGCAAGAAACACCTTACATGATCGTAACAAAAGGAAACGAATCACTAAAAATTACTGACGAAGCAGAAGCAATTAACAAATATACGGACGAATTAAAGAAAAAAGGCATTAAATCAATCGTCGTTCTTGCCCATAATCCTGCTACGCAAACAGGCTATACAGATAAATTCGATGCAAGCAAAATTGCTGAACAAATCGATGATGAAGTCGATGTGATCTTCGCTGCACATAACCATGTAGGAGTGAATCGAGTAGTTGACAATAAATTAATCGTCCAAGCCTATTCTTATGGCTCTGCTATCTCAGATGTAGAAGTTGAAATTGATCCAGTGTCAAGTGATATTGTCAATAAATCTGCAGAAATCAAAACAGTTTATCAAAACGCCTATACACCAGATCCTGAAGTAGCGGCAATTATGAAAAAGTATGCAGACAAAGTGGAACCTATCAAAGCACAAGTTGTGGGCCAAAACGCATCAAGTCTTGAAAAAAGTTATCCAACAGTAGCAAGACAAAATAGTGACATTGCCCTCGGAAATCTGATTGCAGATGGGATGAAATATGCTATGAATACTGACTTTGCCATGATGAACGGTGGCGGCGTTCGTGCTCAATTAGATGCAGGTGAAGTCACATATGGCGATTTATTTGCCATTCAACCATTTGGCAATGTACTCAATAAAGTCAAACTAAGTGGGGATGATCTACGAGTAATTCTAAATAAACAAATTACAGAGAGAGGACTTGATTTCCATATCTCAGGATTTAAATACACTTATACGTATGACGATACTAGTAAAACTGGCAAAGTGGTCGATATCTTCTTACCAGACGGCAGTAAGATTGATCCATCAAAAGAATACTCCGTTGTTGTAAACAACTATATGTATGGAAATGCTGGCTACAGTATTGGTACACTTTCACAAGATTTGGAAGTTGGTCCTAGTGACTTAGATGCTACGGTTGAATTTGTGAAAACTCTACCTTCTCCATTTGAATATAAAGTGGAAGGTAGAATTCAACGAGTGAACTAATTTTGTTTTGTATAAAAGGACTGCAGGGGTTAACATATTTAGCCTCTGCAGTTTTTTTCGTGTATTTTTCTCTATAATGCTAATGAATTCTTGAAGCGAGCAAAGAAAAGAATAATTTTAAAAGATTTTCTTCTTAATTTGTTGAAAAACTCGTTGTTTTTGAATAATTCGATAGATTAACTGCCAATTTAGGCACACTTAAATTGCTTTTTGCTTCACTCAAGCTTCCTTTTGCTTCACTCGAGCTTCCTTTTGCTTCACTCGAGCTCCTTTTTGCTTCACTCGAGCTTTCTTTTGCTTCACTCAGGCTTCCTTTTGCTTCACTCGAGCTTCCTTTTGCTTCACTCGGGCTTCCTTTTGCTTCACTCGGGCTTTCTTTTGCTTCACTCGAGCTTTCTTTTGCTTCACTCGAGCTTCCTTACAAATTTGAAACAAGCGTATCTTTCGCATATATATTCTTTCAATAAAAAAGAATCATAGATTTTACATCATCTATGACTCTTTTATGATATTTATAATCAAATTTACTTATACAAAAAAAAATAACTTAATAAATAAGACATACTCTTAAAATTCATACTCAAAGGCAATTTTATATAGCTCTATTAGTTCTTCTTGCGTTGGCACCTTTGGGTTATTTGCTGGGCTACCACTTGCTATGGCATCGACTGCCATTTTCGGAATCGCTGTATAAAAGGCGTCTTTCTCAATACCCCAATCCTGTAAGTTGCCGATTTTCATTTTTTTGCACAATTCCCTTATCGAATCGATGACTAAATCTGCTAGTTCTTCTTGTGATAAATTCTTTTCTTCTTTATTAAAAAATTCACCTAAATTAGCTAATCGCTCGATACAGGCATCTTTGGAATATTCTAAAACAGCTGGTAGCAACATGGCATTCGAAATCCCATGTGGTACATGGAA